>JAKBAP010000100.1 GCA_021808995.1 Planctomycetota bacterium
GTGTCCAGTTAACATGAATCGGGGCGGGCTCGATCTTACCCTGAACACGCGCGAGCCCGCGCGCCGGAGTCAAAATGATCCAACGGACCAAACGGGGACGTCGCGCCTTCGTCCCCGATCACGTCGGCGGCCTTGAGGACCGAGCTCTCATGAGCTCGATCGGTCACCCGACACCGACCGTCCTTGACTTCCAGACACACGTCGCGACCGCGCGACAGACCCATGATCATCGCCTGGCCCACGAATCGCGCCAGGTCTCGTGCCGGCACCAGGCTGGAGTGCTCGACCCGACGCCGAGGCGCTGGTCATGGCTCGCCAATACCTATTGGTACGTTCCCACCGCGAACCTGAGCGCGACGCTATTCAATAGCTCGACCGAGACGATCGCGCCAGTTCTCGACCAAACCGTCTTTCAGATCACGGACTACGCCAATGGCTATTTCTGGGGCAAGACCGTAACGCAACTTGGCTCGTCGTCTCCCTCGGGCTCGTCGATGATCGGCTCGGTGACACCGGAGGGCAAGGTCCTCCTGACCTTCACGAGAGTGAGCGGCTCGAGCCCCACCATTACCGAGGGGTACGGGACCATGGTACGCAAGCGCGGAAAGTGGACCATGGAAAATCAGATGTTCACATCACCGAGTCAGACGCTCCAGATCGGCCATTGGGCGTACATGATGCAAACCCACCTTGGCATGGCAAGCTGGAATCATCTGCCGTCGGCGGGGGTTTCGGTTCCCGAGTTCTTGAGCGAGTCGCCAGGGACGGGTCCACGGCCGGTGGGAACGTGAGTGGCGGATGGCTCTGATCGAGACCCGGGGCTGTCTTGGGTTCGAGTCTTGGGCGACGGCTCGAGACGGCGGGCCCGGCCGGCTGCTCCGCGGCGGTCGCGGGAGTGACAAGTCGTTCCCGAATACGAGCCGCCGTGTGTGGTTGGCGTCCTCGAGGAATCCACTCTCCGTGCCGATTGGGTCCATTTCAACCCTCGACGATGAGGGACGCCAGGATGCTTGATGATGGCATCCCAGTCGTCGCCACCGTACCAGCCGCTTCGGGACGGGAGGAATTGACGACATTGGTGGTCCGCGCGCAATCGGGCCGGTAGGTCGTTCTTTTGCGATCTGGGGAATGCCAAGATGGAGATCCTGCTCCATCCAACACCACGATTCCGAGGACCATCCATGAGCCGCCCCGCGCTTTTCTTGCTAGCCGCCTTGATCCCAACAACCACCGGCCTGGCCCAATCCGCCGAGAAGCCCCCGAAGACGACGATCATCAAGGCGGGGCGCCTGATCGACGTCCGCGCCGGCCGGGTCCTGACCGGCCAGGCAATCCTGGTCGAGGGAGACCGCGTCAAGGCGGTCGGCGAGACCGACGACATCGTCAAATCCGCCCCCAAGGACGCGACCCTGGTCGACCTCTCCAGGTCGACCGTCCTGCCGGGGCTGATCGATTGTCATACCCATGTTCTCTTGCAAGGTGACATCACCCAGGCGGATTACGACGAGCAATTGCTCAAGGAATCGATCCCCTACCGCACGATCCGAGCGACCGTGGCGGCGCGGACAGCGCTTTCGAATGGATTCACCGCCATCCGGGACCTCGAGACCGAAGGGGCCATGTACGCCGACGTGGACGTGAAAAAGGCGATCGCCCGCGGAGTGATCCCCGGCCCTCGCATGTTTGTCTCGACCAGGGCCTTTTCCGCGACCGGGATGTACCCGCTCCTGGGCTATTCCTGGGAACTCAAGACTCCCGAGGGGGTCCAGGTCGTCGACGGCCCCGACGCCATCCGCAAGGCCGTTCGCGAGCAGGTCAAATATGGCGCGGACTGGATCAAGTTTTATTGCGACCGAAGATATTACCTGGAAGGCGACAAACTCCGCAGTAAGGTCAATTTCACGGAAGAAGAGATGAACGCGCTCGTGGGCGAGGCACACCGGCTCGACCGCAAGGTGGCGGCACACGCCATTGGCAAGGACGGGATCATGGCCGCCCTCAAGGCCGGCGCGGACACCATCGAACACGGCGACGGACTCGATGAGGAATCCATCGACCTGATGGTCCAGAAAGGGGCCTATTGGTGCCCGACCATCTACGTGACCGTCTTCGTCGCCGAAGGACGCGCCGCCGAGGGGAGCACGATCTGGAAAAAGATGCTCGACCTCGAGAGCAAGGCCTTCGCCCTGGCGGTCAAGAAGGGGCTCAAGATCGCCTATGGAACCGACGCCGGAGGTTACGCCTGGACCGAGAATCAGGCCAAGGAGTTTTCCTACATGGTGAAATTCGGCATGACGCCGATGCAGGCGATCCAGTCGGCCACGGTGGTCGCGGCGGATCTGCTCCAGGCGCGGGCCGACTTGGGGGCCATCGAACCGGGAAAGTACGCCGACATCGTCGCCGTCGACGGCGACCCGCTCAAGGAGATCGGCGAGCTCGAACGGGTGAAATTCGTCATGAAGGGGGGCCGAGTGTTCAAGAACGAGACGAGTCGGTAACCCTGAGTCGCGACGGCTTGATTCAAGCGGTCATCTCACGGCGCGGGGCTGGTGCAACGAAAGCCAAGGCACCGGCCCCGCGCCCTCGGAGGGCGGCCCCGGCGAAACGAACTCCGACAGAGACTGGCGGGGCCGACCCAGCTTCCACCTCGTTCGCTCTTGGTCTGGGTCGTGATTTGATTCCGAGGGTTGGCTCGACGAGACTCGGGCTTGCCATAAAACGATTCGTCATACCAGTCCTGGCACCATTGCCAGACGTTTCCCGCCATGTGGTGCACGCCAAACGGCGACATGCCTTGTAGGGCGTTGACCTCGGCCATCGGGAGCGTCTCCACGCGGTAGGGCACCCCCTTCCGATGCCGCGCGTAACACATCCGCTCGTCCGAGGGGGGCTCGTCACCCCAGGGGAAGGCTCGGATCATCGCCCCCCTCGCCGCGTATTCCCACTGAGCCTCCGTCGGCAGGAAGCCGGGCGACGACTCGGACTCTCCTCGATAAACCCGCCAATTCCCACCATTGGCCCAAAGCGAGTAAGCATTCGCGCCATACCATGAAACCAGCATCATCGGCCATCGCTCCGTCCCGACAACCGGGCTCCACGCCGAATTCGCATATTCAACTAACATGTGTTCATTTCGATCGTCGTCGGGTTCGAGGACGAACCAATCGGCGAGGATCTCGGGCGAGGACTCGCCAACGGAGTTCAGGAACCGACAATAGGCCGTTGTCGAGACGGGCTCGGCGTCGATCAGGAACGCCTCGATCTCGACCTCGTGAAGGGGCCCTTCGTCGGGGTGGGCATGAGGGCGATCGTCGCCGATCTCCACGGTCGCGGCCGGGATCAACACCGAGCGCATGCCGTCGGATCGGCGGCGATACCGAGGGCGTCCCGCGCCGTCGGGATCGAGCGGCTCAAGAAGGTCGCGAGCGCCGATCATCGCCCCCACGAACCGCCCGCCGAGTTGCGTGAATGGTACGCTCGAAAGCCGCGGAGGCTCGGCCCCGCGAGTGTTCCAGCCGGCCCGCTCGGGCGCTCCGCTCCCTTGTCGTAGATAGACCAGCTCGGCCAGGTCGGCGAGGCGGAATTGCCGCCGGGTAAAGACCGACTTATAGACCGGGTTTGGCGGCTGATCGGGAAACGTGATCCCAAACACCTGCTCGATCTCCGCGAGGAGTTCGAAGAGGTCGAGGCTCTCGCAACCGAGATCGTCGATCAGCCGGGATTCCAGCGTGAGCCGATCGCGCCGAATGGCCAACTGCTCCGAGACCACATCGCAAACCCGGCGCTCGATGTCCTCGAGCCGGAGCCATCGTGGTTCGAGCATGACCCAAGCCTTTCATCCCGGCCAATGAACCGAATGCGACCCGAATGGACGCCCCATCCGAGGTCTGGTCGAGCCGTATTTCAGGTCCCCATGCTACCGTTTTATTCCCATGGCTGGATAGAATCTCATTTCGTCAAGGCTCGGCTTGAGTGGATGGTCCATGCTGGACCAGGATTGAAACGCGAGGGCCTGAGAGCGAGGTTCCGCCCGTGCATCCCCAGCCGCCAGGCATCGAAGACATCCTCAAGCGCCATTTCGGGTTCCAGGCCTTTCGCTCGCATCAGCGCGAAATCGTCGAGAGCCTGCTCGCCGGCGACGACGTGCTGGCGCTTCTGCCCACCGGCGGGGGCAAGTCGCTCTGCTATCAACTCCCCGCGATCGTGTCCGAAGGGCTCACCCTCGTCGTCTCGCCCCTGATCGCCCTCATGAAGGATCAGGTCGACAGCATGGAAGAGCTCGGTGTGCCCGCCACGTTTCTCAATTCGTCCCTCGCGCCCGATGAATTCAACCGGCGATGGCGGGATCTCGCGCGCCAGGCCTACAAGATCCTCTATCTGGCCCCCGAACGACTCGTCGCCCAGGACATGCTCGACGCGCTCAAGGATTGGAACGTCCGCCTCATCGCCGTCGACGAGGCCCACTGCATCTCGGAATGGGGGCACGACTTCAGGCGCGAATACCGCGAAATCGCCGTGGTCCGCCAGCGATTCCCCGACGTCCCCTTGATCGCGCTGACGGCCACCGCGACCAGCCGCGTCCGCGACGATATCGTCACCCTCCTCAACATGAAGCCGCCACGGGTCCACGTCGCGAGCTTCAATCGCCCCAATCTCTCGTACAGAATCGTTCCCCGAACCGAACCGCTCCAACAAATCCTCACAATCCTTTCCTCACACCGGGGCGAGAGCGGCATCATCTATTGCATGACCCGCAAACGCACCGAGGAACTCGAGGCCGAGCTCAAGGCTCAAGGCATCCCAGCCCTGGCCTACCATGCGGGGCTCGACGCCGATGAACGCGCCCGCCGCCAGGACCTCTTCATCAAGGACCAGGCTCAAATCATCGTCGCGACCATCGCCTTTGGCATGGGCATCCACAAGCCCGACGTCCGGTTCGTCATCCACCACGACCTTCCCAAGAACATCGAGAGCTATTATCAGGAAACCGGCCGCGCGGGCCGCGACGGGCTGCCCAGCGAATGCGTGCTGCTCTATAACCCCGCCGACGCCTCCCGACAACGCTATTTCATCGACAAGATGGCCGACGAACACGAACACTCGGTCGCCAGCGAACACCTCGCGAAACTCCTCGAGTTTTGCGAAAGCGCGCTTTGCCGCCGGGTCCAGCTCCTGCACTATTTCGGCGAAATCTACCAGGGTCTCGACGGCGAATCGCTCGACGAATGCGGCGCGTGCGATAACTGTCTTACCCCTCGTGCCCGAATCGATGGGACGCTGGCGGCTCAAAAGTTTCTCTCGTGCGTCTTGCGAATCCAGCAAATGAGCGGATTCAGCGTGGGGCTCCGTCACGTCATCGACGTCCTCCGGGGGGCTGACAACGAAAAGGTCCGCAAGTGGGGGCATCAGGCACTCTCGACCTTCGGCATCGGCCGCGAACATTCCCAACGCGAATGGACCCACTACGCCAGGGAGTTCATCCGTCTCGGCCTGGCCCGCCAGGACCCCGAACGGTTCAACGTCGTCGAGGCGACGGACGCCGGAAAAGCGTTCCTGAAATCACGTTCACGCCTGGAAATCAACTCCCCGCTCATGTCCACACAGCTCACACGCAAGGAGCGTGAACAACAAAAGACCATGACAGGCGCTGTCTCGTACGACCAGGATCTCTTCGCCCGCCTGCGAGATTGGCGGAGGCGGACGGCGACCGAGCGCGGGGTCCCTCCCTACGTGATTTTCCACGACTCCACCCTCCAGGCGATCGCACGGGAAATGCCAACGAACCTGTCCGACCTTTCGAGAATCGCGGGCGTCGGCGAACGGAAGCTCGCGAACTACGGCGACGACCTCATCGTCATCATTCGAGGGTCAAATTGAGCGCCGCTCGCCGGGCGTCTCAGCCCTGAACCAGCCGAAACAACCAGTCGGCCAGATCAACGGCCAACGTCGAACCGGCAATGATCACCAGCCAGAGCGTCACAAGAAAGATCACGGGCCGATCCTGGCCCTCCTGGGCGGTCTCGCCACGCGCGAAAGCGCGCGCCATCGCTCGGTCTAACAACAAGCCGAGGATCAGGAACGGGAACCCTTTCGAGACCAGGAGGTCAGGCCAATCAGCGGGCTCGATGGGGACGCCGTACCGCCAGAGAAAAAAGCAAACGGGCACGACCACGGCGGCCTGAAGGGCTTGCCAACCGACAGCCCAGCGCCTCGCCGAGGGGGATCGTCGCCAGAGCCCACGGGCAAGAGCGAGGTCGACGATGATCGTGAGAAACGGCCAGATGATGCCGGTTACGGGAAACGACTGGGGGATGCCCATTTCGCGTAGGGTGAGCAGCTCTTGGACCAAGGCAATGGCCGCGCGCAGGCCGAGGATCACGTGAACGATCGCGAGTCGCCGGATGGCGACGGCGATATCGCCGCGATGGAATTCGTGCCGGCGTTTCCCAAGCGCGCGGCCAGCCACGACCGCGACCACAGCCGGCAGCCCGACCAAGTTCCACCACCAGGCGAGGGTGAGAAAGTCGAGATCCAGGGAAGCCTCCGGCACGCTTCGGCGTGTTATTCCTGGGAGAAACGAAACGTGAGCAACGATTTGTTTTTAGCAGGTTGTGCTCACAAGAACAAGCATTCTCGCGATTCGACGGAACCTTGTTTATTCTGGCCGAGTTAACCCGAGGATTTCGCTCCGCTCGTTCTCAAACCACTGGCATTCTCGAAGGATCGCGCCATCCCTCTGATTCTCCGCCTGAATACGAGCGGTATCGGGCAGGTTGAGCCGCGGGACGAGAAGGGGAGGAGCCTCACGCCAAAACACTCTGTTCCCGTCCGTGGGTCCGAGTTTGTAACGGAAGGCTCACCTCTCCACGGCTTATCGAGAGATGGCTCGGCTCTCGAGGCCATCATCGACGAACGCTGGAACGACCAGGTCCAAGACGTCATCGAATGCTACGCCGCCTGGACGCCGACGACGGACGATTATTCCAAGGACCGCGAACACGTCATGCGGTTGCTGGCGGGTCGCAAGAGCTTCCGCGATTTCGAGCAGGCGCGCCATGACGACGCGGGCTTGCCCAAGTCATCGCTCGACGGCCAGCGCGCAACCGTGCTTCAAGCAACCCAGGGAATCCAGCGAAACCCAGCGCGAATCGTGGCGTAAACGCCTCCATCTCTCGGACGGCGAACAACTGGACGTCGTGGGCGTGGTGAAGCGACTGGGCCAGCAACGAGGACAGGGCGTTCCCCGCTATCCGTCGGTCACGCGGGTCGCGGCCGACCCCTGGCTGGGAGGCGTTAAGAAACTCAAGCCCAACGAATTCCGGGCCCTGACCCAGGCTTGCCAAACATTGAGCCAAACCGGGGACGTATCCAAGATCGATGAAGGGATTTACGGGGATTTTCCCTATGAAGGCGCGGTCGTCTACAAGAATCGTCACTCCGAGACCTCACCCCGCCCGACCGAGCGTGAAGTCGACCTCGTCCTCCGGCTGGTCCGCGACCCTCGCATCATCCCCGCCATGGTCGGGGGTCTTTTGATCGAGTAAGATCGATGAGGATTTCAGGACTCGCGACGGGATCCGTGGGGGAGTTGGCATGTTCGGTGGAATAGGGGGCTCGGTGGACTGGCGGCGGATCGGTCGGCTGGCAAAACCGGCGGCGATGGTGACGGCCTTGCTCCTGGCCGCGACCGCCGGGCCTCCGTGGTTTCGGGCCCTGGTCACGCAATCGACGCAAAATCACGCGACGATCCGACTGTTGATGACGGCGCGGGCGTGGTACATCGCCCTGTTGGTGATCGTGCCCATGGCGATCATCGGGCTGGCGGCGGCGGTCATCTTGACTCGGCGGCGAGCGCGGCTCGCATGGGCGGGGCGCGGGTTGGCCCTCTGCGTCGCGGTCGCCCTGGGAATGATCGCCGCCGAGGGGGTCTCGGCGGCTCGGCTGGCCCGGATGCGGATTCCCATGCCCGTACTAGCGACCACGTTTCCCGACCGGCCCGGCGAGGCCGATGTCGATATCGTGGTGCTCGGCGAATCGAGCGCTCGGGGCGTGCCTTATCATGACTGGCTCTCGGTGGGCGAGATCGTCGGGTGGAAACTCCAGGAGGCGTTTCCCAACAGGCGCTTTCCCGTCACCCAACTGGCGCAGCCGGGGCTCAAGCTTGACGAAGTTCATATGCTCCTTCGCCAGCTTACACGGCGGCCGGATCTTGTGATCCTGTACGCCGGTCATAACGAGTTCCAGATGCGGTACGACTGGGCGCACGGAGCCTATCACTATCTTGACGAGACGCCGCCAGAGCGGCTGACCTTCCCCGGAATGGTCAGCGCCGGCTCTCGGGTGTGCCGGCTGATCGACGCGACGGTGGGTCTGATCCGCCGCGCGAGCCCGCCGAAACGGACCATCGAGCGCCAGTTGGTGGACGTGCCTGTGTACACCCCGGCCGAATACGCCCAGATCCTCCAGGGCTTTCGCGCGCGGCTCGAGGCGATGACTTCGTATTGCGAGGGTCTCGGGGCTCAGGTCGTGCTGGTCATTCCACCTGGCAACGACGCGGATTTCGAGCCCAATCGCTCGTTCTTGCCCCCCGAGACGACGCGGGCCGAGCGCATGACGTTCGCCCGTGATTTCGAGGCCGCCAGGCGGCTCGAGACGGCCGATCCGGCCAAGGCCGTGGCCGCGTATCGTGCTCTTCTCGAACGCCAGCCTGGTTTCGCCGAGGTTCATTACCGGCTGGCGCGGCGGCTCGAGGCCCTGGGCGAGATCGCCGAGGCAAACACCCACTACATCGCCGCGCGCGATCAGGATGGGCTCCCGATGCGCTGTCCGTCGGATTTCCAGAATGCCTACCGCGAGGTCGCCAAGCGCCATCCGAGCGCCATCCTGGTCGACGGCCCGGCCGAGCTCCGCGACCTGAGCCCCCGAGGCACGGTTGGCGACACCTTTTTCACCGACGGCTTCCACCCTTCCCTGATTGGCTACACCGAGTTGGCCCAGGCGATCCTGACCGGCCTGCGCGATCGCCGCGCGATCGAATTTCGCGAGACCACGCCGACCCCCGTCGTAAGCCCACCCGACTGCGCCCGTCATTTTGGGATGGACCCCGACAAGTGGCAACAAGTGTGTGGTTACGCGGCGTGGTTTTATTATCATGCGTCGGCGGTTCGATTCGACGGCTCGCGCCGGCTCGCCAAGATGGCGCGGTATCAGGAGGCGAGCCGAAGGATTCACGCCGGCGTGCCGCCGGGTCAGGTCGGCATGCCAGGGGTCGGGTCGCGGATCACGCCGCCGACGCGTCTGGGACTGGCCGCCGCGCCGGCCGGGCCGTAGCTCGCGACCCTGGCCCGCGGGGAAAGACGGGTTTCACATCGCGATCATGGAGCTCCGAATCACCGACGGATTCCAGTGAAAGGCCGCTGACTCGCTGGCCGAACCGACTTGTTTCGAACAGGTTAACGTCCTGAAGGTTCTACACATTTTGGGAGCCAGGGCATGCGTTACGCGATGAAGCAAAAGCTGTTCCGCTGGGGCGACGATTACCGCGTCCTCGATCAGAAGGGCCGAGACGTCTACCTTGTCGACGGCAAGGCTTTCACCTTTCTCCGCAAGCAACTTCGTTTTCTGGACATGAACGGCGACACTCTCGCCGAAATACGCCAGAGGCTCCTCTCGTGGGGACCTTCGTACGACATCGTGCGTGGCGGCGAGATCATCGCGACGGTGAGCAAGCACCATTTCACGCTCCTTTATTGCAAATTCACCGTCGACGTGCCCGGCCCGGATGATCTTGAGGCGACCGGGAGCTTATTTGACTATGAATACTCTTTTCGCCGCGGCGGACGCGAGGTCGCGACCGTATCCAAGCACTATTTCACCTGGACCGATTCCTACGGCGTCGAGATCGCCGATGGCGAGGACGATGTGCTGATCCTGGCCAGCACGGTGGTGATCGACCTGTGTTGCCACGCCGACCGGGAGCGACAGACCTGAGCCAACGGTGACGGGATGACTCGTCTTACCTAGGATCTCTGGTCTCGACTCCTCAAGCGCGCGGCGAGGGCCCGGGGGCGGAGGGCTCGTCCGATGGAAGACCCATCCCTGGACACCACGGGCGAAATTCGCGGCTAGCGGCGGCGTCGACGAGCTTGACGACCACCCGGCTCCGCGATCGGCGCGTCCCCTTCTGGAAGCTTGACGCGGCCCCCGCGCTGGCGTCCAATGAATTCGTGGCGGCCTCGAACACGACGAACCCCGGTGACCATCATGATCAAATACCTGCTGATTGCCCTGATCGCCCTCGGTGGCGTATCTTCCCGCGCGGCCGAGCCGACCAAGGCGCTGCCGCGGAGCAGCCCCGAGGAGCAGGGGATCTCGGCATCCGCGATTGACGACTTCATCACGGCCGCGGATCAGTCCATCGACTCGTTTCATGGCTTCGTGCTCTTGCGCCACGGCCATGTGGTGGCCGAGGCGTACTGGTCGCCGTACGACGCCGCCACGCCGCATCAGCTTTATTCGCTCAGCAAGAGCTTCACGTCCACGGCCGTTGGATTGGCCATCGCCGAGGGGAAGCTGAGCCTGAACGACGAGATTCTCAAGTTTTTCCCCGACGACGCCCCCGCCAAGCCCAGCAACAACCTCAAATCCATGCGAGTGAGGGATCTCATGCGGATGTCGACCGGGCATCAAACCGAGCCATCCGTGCGGAACGAGAAAAACTGGGCAAGGGCGTTTCTGGCCCACGACGTGCCGCACAAGCCCGGCACGCATTTTTTGTATAACACGGCCGGAACCTATATGCTTTCGGCCATCGTACAGAAAGTGACGGGCCAGACGGCGCTCGATTATTTGCGCCCACGGCTGTTCGAGCCCTTGGGCATCGAGAACCCGACCTGGGGGACGAGCCCACAAGGGGTCTCGCTCGGCGGCTATGGGCTCAATGTCCGCGCCGAGGACATCGCCCGGTTCGGCCAGCTTTATCTCCAGAAGGGCAAATGGGAGGGAACACAGCTCGTGCCCGAGGCATGGGTGAAGGAGGCGACCGTCCTCCAGACCTCGAACGGAAGCAACCCCAAGAGCGATTGGGACCAGGGCTATGGCTATCAATTCTGGCGGTGTCGCCATGGCGCGTTTCGGGGTGACGGTGCGTTTGGTCAATACTGCGTGGTGATGCCCGAGCAAGACGCGGTCATCGCGATCACCAGCGGGGTCAAGAACATGCAGGCGGTCCTGGATCTGGTATGGGACAAGCTCCTCCCAGCCATGAAGCCCGCCCCGCTGCCGGTCGCCGACAACAAGGCCCATGCCAGGCTGAAGCAGCATCTCGCGACGCTGATGATCCACACCCCGGAAAGCAAGGGTTCCGAGGGGATGGCCGCGAGCGTGCTGGGCAAGAATTACGTCTTCGCGGCCAATGATCGAAAGCTGGAATCGATCGCGCTCGAGCGTGAGGGCAAGGCGGGCGACATGACCGTGGTGGCGCGGTTTGATGGAGTCGAACACCGCGTCGCGTGCGGCCGGGGCACCTGGCGCAAGGGGCGAGCGGCGTTTGGGATGCTCCCCGATCAGCCGGCCGCGGCATGCGGGGCCTGGACCAGCGACGACACCTATACGGCCAAGGTCTGTTTCCATGAGACGCCATTCATCGTCACCTTCAGGCTCAAATTCGCCGGAGACAAACTGCATTTTGATTCCGAGTCCAACGTGGGCTTCGGATCGACGAAACAGCCTTCCCTCGAAGGGCATGCCGAGTGACCAGGTGGTGATTTTCACCTCGACTCGCACGCTCGCTCAAATCGCCGCGATTGACAGAAACCTCGAGATCGCTAAGATCATGATGACGGAAGCGCGGGGCGTAGCTCAGCATGGCTAGAGCGCACGGTTCGGGACCGTGAGGTCGCAGGTTCAAATCCTGTCGCCCCGACTGTTTTTCAAAGGAAGCCCTTCGGCGAGAATGTCGAAGGGCTTTCTCATTGTGGGGACGAGAGTTACGTCATTGAGATGGCGGTTCAAAAACACGATTTCGAGTATTCGACGCTTTGCGGTGTAGTCAGCCGTAAGCCATTGCACTTTCAGTGTTTGCGAAAGTTCAAAAACTTTGGCCGCTAATTCTGCGTTTTCGTCATGTCCACGGTCCACGGCATCGAGTTGCAGCTTGATTGCGGCCAGCCGATCGCGAATCTCCGTGTGCTTGCGGTCAAACGTGTCCTGTTTGATGTCTTCCGATAAACGCAGGTTGAGAAGCCGGTCCTGTTGCTGGACGAGCAGCGTTTCCTGACGTTGAAGCTCACCGCGTTGAGCAAGTGATTCGGCTTGTGCATCCCTTGCCTGCGACGCCAACACCAGCCGAAACCAGTCCCTTACCTTCTCATCTTCGACCCGCATCTTGTCGAAAACTGCCAGCACCAGTTCTTCGAGATCGGCCTCACGTACGCCAGGGCCAGCGCACTTTTGCGAAGATTAGATAACATAGGAAAGCTTGCGCCCCGCTGACCAAAATGGTATACCGGCCTCCGTGTCGTGAGCGAGACCCGGTAGTTGGAGATCAGCAATGGGAAGCACCCGCGGCAAGTTAGACGAGATTGTCGTTTCCTTCTCCACCTTGGAAGATCCCCGCTCCCATATCAACCGGCGGCACCCTCTGCCGAGCCTCTTGGTGATCGGTGTCCTGGCCGTCCTCGCGGGCGCCGCCCGGCCCACGGCCATCGCGCGGTGGGTGAAATTCAAGGAAGACCTCCTCACAACAATCCTCGACTTGCCAAACGGTATCCCCAGCAAAGACGCTTTCCGCCGCGTGCTCATGGTGCTCAAACCCGATGCCTTCGAGGCTTGCTTCAACGCCTGGATCGCCCAGCTCCGCGACGAGGCCACCGCCACGACGGGCGTCGATCGCCCGATCATCTCCATTGATGGCAAGACGGCCCGCCGCGGTCATGACGCCAAGGAGGATCTTGGTCCGCTGCACGTCGTCACCGCCTGGGCCGGCGAATATGGGCTGGCCCTCGGCCAGGAACCGTGTGCAGAGAAGTCCAACGAGATCACCGCAATCCCCGAACCGCTGAAGAAGATCGACGTGCGGGGTGGGATCGTCACGATCGACGCGATGGGGACGCGGAAGGCGATCGCCGAGGAAATCGTCCGCGGCGGTGCCGACTATGTGCTGGCACTGAAAGGTAACCACGAGACCCTGCACCAGGCGGTCATCGAGCACATCGGCGAACAGTTGGAAGGGGATTTGAAAGGGTCCGAGGAATTGACGACGAGTGATCATGGCCACGGCCGCGAGGAGCAGCGGACCTACCTGCGATTGCCGGTTCCGGACGACTTACCGGGAAGGTTGCAATGGAAGAACCTGAAGTCGGTCGAGATCGTGACTTCGCGGCGAGTGAAGGGAGGTCAAGAGAGTATCGAGGTCCGCTACTACCTCAGCAGCCTGCCGGTGGACGTGAACGTGTTCGCTGGCGCGGTGCGGGGCCATTGGTCGGTCGAAAACACGTGTCATTGGAGCCTCGATGTGACGTTCCGCGAAGACGATTCACGAACCCGGGAGCGGGTCCTGGGCTCGAACATCTCGTGGCTGTACCGCTTTACGCTTTCGATTCTCAAACAGCACCCCGACCGGCGGATGAGCCTCATCATGAAACGCCGCGGCTGTGGATGGAGCGATGAATTCCTTATGGATGCCATCAACGCATTAACATATT
>JAKBAP010000567.1 GCA_021808995.1 Planctomycetota bacterium
CTCCACCCTCGGCGATCCTCGCAAGCGGACGATTCGCGACGGTCGCGGGGTCTATTACGTCGAGCCCAAACTCTTGGACGGACAGCCAGGGCGGCTGGCGTTTCTCTTCCCCGGCGAGGGCTCTCAGTATCCCGGCATGCTCGCCGAGCTGGCGCTCCACTTTCCCGAGGTCGTGGGCCGGCTCGACATCGCCGATCGAATCGCGCTCGAGCTCGGCGAAACCACGCTTCCCAGCGAGCAACTGTTTTCGGCATCGGACGACGACGGACCTGGCCTCTGGCAAACGGCGACGGCGGTCAACGTCGTCTTGAGCGCCCAGTGGGCCGTCTATCAGCTCTTGCTCAAGCTTGGCCTCCGTCCCCAGGCCGTCGTCGGGCATTCCAGTGGTGAATTGCTGGCGCTGGCCGCCGCGGGCGTCCTTAAGGTCGACCAGGGGCTCGAGCACGCGCTCGCCGGCCTGGGCGCGATCTTTCGCGATTTCGAGCGCTCGGACCTGATCCCCGGGGCCCGGCTCGCCGCCGTGGGCGCTCACCGTGACAAGGTCGAATCGCTGGCTCGCGAACTGGCGCTCGCCGGCGTTCGGGTCGCCATGGACAACTGCCCGCACCAGGTCGTCGCGGCCGGCCCACCCGCTGAAATCGACCGCCTGGTCGAGCGCCTCGGCTCGCTCAACATCCCGTGCGAGCTCCTCCCGTTCGAGCGCTCGTATCACACGCCCGATTTCGAGGCGGTCATGCCGCCGGTGGCCGCGTTTTTCAGCCGGCTCGACCTCCGCTCGCCCACCATCCCCATCTATTCGTGCGCCCTGCGTGGTCCCATGAGCCGCGAGCCCGAGACGCTGCGGCGACAGGCCGTCGCGCAGTGGACCCGGTCGGTCGATTTTCGCGAGACCATCCTCGCGATGCACGCCGCGGGCTGCCGCGTGTTCATCGATGTCGGGGCGCGGGGGAATCTGGCGGGGTTCGTCGACGACACGCTCCGCGGCCAGCCCGCCTTCGCGATCGCCTCAAGCCTCCCCAGGCGAAGCGGGATCACCCAGCTCAACCAGCTCGTGGCCGCCGCCTTCGCCCAGGGAGCGGCCGTCGATTGGGGGTTTCTCTTCGCCCGTAGGCGACCACGAGCGATCGACTGGGACCAGAAACCACGGTTGGCGACGAATTCGATCGAGCTCAAGCTAGGATTCCCCGAGCTGACACTCTCCCAGACCACGGCATCCCGGCTGGCGAATCGGCCGGGCCCTGATCGAATCGCGCTTGAGATCGAGCCCGAGCGGCCGCTCCCAGATGATCACGAGATCCTCGATCCCATCGACGACGCCCTGCTCGATTACCAGGCGACGATGCGCCTTTTTCTCGAGACCCAGGATGCGGTCATGCGATCACATCTGGCTTCGTCAAACAGCCACGATCCCGACCTGGACCCCGGCATGCCCATCGAATTCCACGCGAGCGGACCGCTGGAAGTCGAGCCGGCCTGGAAACCGAACGGCTTGCTCGTTACGAGTTCCAGCCCCGGTCCCTGGGCCGGCGTGATCGTGGAGTATGAGCCCGGGGTCCGGGCCGTGACCCGCTATTCGCTCGACATCGCGAGCGATCCGATCGCGCGGCACCACACCCTGGGGGGGCGTCGAACGTCGGCGATCGACCCCGAGCTCAAGGGACTTCCCGTCGTGCCGTTCGCGATGATGGCCGAGATGGCCGCCCAGGCGGGCGCGCTCGTCGCCAGCCCAGGGCTCAGGCTGGTGAGGGTCGTGGACGCGCTCGCGCGGAAATGGGTGCGCTACGAGGACGAACCCATCGTGCTCGAGCTCCACGCCGATCGCCGAGAATCGTCCGACGACGAGCGAATTCGGGTCGCGATTCACAACCGCGGAATCGAAGGTCGCGAACAGCCCGGCCGCGCGGTCTTCGAGGCCGTCGTTGTCTTCGCCGCGACCGTGCCCAATCCGCCCACCCCGGCCCCCTGGTCGCCCGCCGGCACCCGCCCTTGCCGCTTCACCGCGCGATCGATGTATGACGAGGGATGGCTCTTTCACGGCCCCCCCATGCAAGCCGTCGCCCGGATGGGCCGGATCTCCGAGCGCTCGATCGAGGGGACTCTCCAGGTCATGCCCTTCGCCCCCATCCTCGCGCGGGGCGCGCCGGATCGCCTTCACATCGATGTTATTATTCTTGATACATTCACGCATTTGCTGGGATGTTGGGGTCTTGACCAGCTCGCCGACCAGGGGGACGTCATGTTCCCGTTGTCGATGGGCGAGCTCGCGATTTTCGGAGAGCCCCCCGCCCCTGGAGAATCGGTCTCGTGCCGCGTCTTGATCCAGGAGCTTGAGCATCACCGCGTTCGCGCCTCGGCCCAGATCGTCCGCGAGGACGAGAGCGTCTGGATGCGAATCGAAAGGTGGCTGGATTGGCGGTTCCACTGGCCAGGCCGATTCCGAGACGCCTTCCGCCAGGCCCACAACCATCTGGTGGGCGAGCCTCTGGAGCTCGCCGGCGCTCCGCCGGGCGCTTGCCAGGCGGTCTGGCTCGAGCCCCCCCGCGACATGTCGCGGCCGATCTGGCGCGACGTGCTTGAGCAAACTCAGCTCGGCCCGCTTGAGCTCAGGCGGCACCTCAAGGCCGGCGGCCCCGAAACCCGCCGCGCCCAGCGACTTTTCGGCCGGGTCGCGGCCAAGGAGTCCGTCCGCCGAATCTGGCGCGATCAGGGCCTCGCGCCGACCTACCCGGTCGACATCGACATCCACGCCGACCACGAGG
>JAKBAP010000568.1 GCA_021808995.1 Planctomycetota bacterium
GGGAGATTCGTCGTCCAGAGGGCACGTGCTGGATGAGCGCTTCCCGGATGCCACGAACCGTGAGTCCCTTCGGATCGGGGTCGCTCTCCAGCCGGCCGATGAGCCGAGGATTCTTCCAGACCACGCAATTCGAAAGCCCCGATCGAAGCGCCTGGAGCACGAGAGCATGTTCGTCGGGATCGTCCATCGCTGGGGCTCTGAGTGTATGTGGTCAACCTGAAATCATTCCATCGAGGCCATGACTTACGTCGAGTCGGTCCTGATCGTGAGCCGGCGCGAGGGGAGTGGGTGGGTCGAGGGGGAAACGATCGCGGTCCGGGCTGGGTTTGCATGGCGAGATTGGGTGTCGTAATCTAGGCTCGCTCACGAATCGTCGCGGCGTTTCCACCCCATTCGCCGACCGTTCTTGTTTCGCGCCCCACGTCGGCAAAGGAACCATGGGATGGGATGGTCGAATCGCAGTCTCTTTCGCCGCAAGGATGTCGGTCGCCTGGTCGCCGAGATGGGGGCGTCGGACCGGCTGAATCGCCGGCTAGGCCCGCTGGCGCTGACCGGGCTCGGCATCGGGGCGACCATTGGCACGGGACTCTATGTTCAGACCGGCATCGTCGCTCATCAGTTAGCCGGGCCGTCGATCATTCTCTCGTTCCTTCTCGCCGCCGTCGGGTGCGGGTTCGCCGCGCTCTGTTATTCCGAGCTCGCCAGCATGGTCCCGGTCGCGGGGAGCGCCTACACGTATGCTTACGCAACCCTGGGCGAGCTGGTGGCGTGGATCATCGGCTGGGATCTGATCCTGGAATACGCGATCGGCTCGAGCGTCGTCGCCGCCGGCTGGTCGAATTACTTCGAGGCGTTCTTGCGCAACGCCTTTCATATTCATCTCGACCCCCGCCTGAGCTCGGCCCCCTGGGATTACGAGATCACGACGGGTTCGTTTTTCTTGAAGACCGTCACCCTGGCCGGTGGGGAACAGGCGCTCGCCTGGTTTAATCTGCCGGCGGTGCTGGTGACCCTGCTCGTGACCGTGATCCTGGTCAAGGGGGTAAGGGAAAGCGCGGGCTTTAACGCGGCGATGGTTCTCATCAATATCGGCGTGATTCTGATGATCGTCTCGATCGGGTGGTCGTATGTGGATCCCTCCAACTGGCGGCCGTTTTTCCATGAGGACAAGGGGCTTCGTGGAGTGGCGGAGGGGGCGGGGCGGATCTTTTTCGCGTATATCGGTTTTGACTCGATCTCGACCCATGCCGAGGAAGCTCGCAATCCCCAGCGCGACCTTGCGATCGGGATCATGGCGGCACTGGGGATTTGCACGGTTTTGTATATCGCTGTCGCGGCGGTCCTGACCGGGATGACGCCGTATCGCATGATCGACCAGGCCGCCCCGCTCGCGACGGCGCTCGAGGGTCGTGGCCTGACCTGGTCAAGCGGGGTGATTACGCTGGGGATCCTGGCGGGGATGACGAGCTCGCTCCTGGTCGGGAATCTCAGTCAGCCGCGGATCTTGCTGGCGATGGCGCGCGACGGACTGTTGCCGCGGGGCGTGTTCGCGGCGGTGCATCCGCGGTGGAAGACGCCGTGGAAGTCGACGATCCTGGTCGGGGGGGTGGTTGGGCTCGCGGCGGCGCTTGCTCCCTTGGGCTTTCTGGCGGACCTGGTGAGCATCGGGACGTTGTTCGCGTTCGTGATCGTCTCGGCGGCTGTCTGGATCTTGCGATTCACCAATCCCGAGCTTCCGCGCCCGTTTCGGGCACCCTGGGTGCCGCTGGTCTCGACGATGGGGGTCCTGGTCAACGGCGCGATGATGTTTTCCCTGGGGCCTGAAAACTGGCTCCGACTCTTGATCTGGCTGATCCTGGGGCTCACGATCTATTTCGGCTATGGACGCCGGCGATCAGTGCTCGGTCGTGAGGCGACCGGGGGCGCGGAAACGGCCGGAGGATCACCATGACCCCTGATTCCGAGACGCCCAGGCACTGGCTCGGCGACGTGACCTTCACCCAGTGGGTCGTTCTGCTGGCCGCCTCGGCGGGATGGGTATTCGACGTCTATGAGGGCCAGCTCTTCACGGTCTTCAAAACCCCGATGCTCCGCGATCTGGGGGTCGAGAAAGCGGCGATCGAATGGCAAGCGAACGTCGGGCTGGCCGCGTTCTTGCTGGGAGGGGCCGCCGGCGGCCTGTTTTTCGGAATGCTCGGCGACCGACTGGGCCGCGTGCGAGTGCTGGGATTCACGATCCTGGTTTATTCGGTCTTTTCCGGCCTGACGGCCTTCGCGCAAACAACCCTTCACGTGCATGTTTTTCGCTTTTTGGTCGCCCTCGGGGCCGGAGGCGAATGGGCGGTCGCCGCCGCGCTGGTGGCCGAAACGTTCCCGACCCGGGCGCGAGCCACGGCGTCGGGCGTGTTCCACGCCTCGAGCATCCTGGGGGCGATGCTGGCCTCGGTCTCCGGAACGCTCCTGGTGGGGCCATCAAGCTGGCGCTGGGGCTTCTTGCTCGGGGTCGCGCCGGCCCTCCTCGTGCTCTGGATCCGCATGGGACTGAAAGAACCCGACCGCTGGACCACCGCGCGAGACAAGGACGAACGAGCGGGATCCGAGCTTGATTCCAAACAGCTCGGCGATCCTCGCGAGTTTTTACGGGGAGGTCCCTTACGAAACCAGACATTGATCGGGCTGGGGCTCGCCACGGTCGGCCTGGCGTCATACTGGGGGATTTTCGAGATCGGAAGGCACACGTCTG
>JAKBAP010000101.1 GCA_021808995.1 Planctomycetota bacterium
AGATCGTGTGAATGCTTCCCTGCCGGCATTCGCGACTGGGCCGCAATGACGGACCGATGACGGAAAGCCTCTGAGACCGGGTGATTCCGTGGGCGACATGCACAAGAGTGCGATTCGCGTTAAGAAACCAGACGCGCTCGCGGCGCGGACGAGCCGCGTGGTGGGACTCTACGGTCGGCTCTCCGCGAATCTCCACGACGGCTTGTGGTCGGGGGTGAGGCGCTGGTGGGTGAGCGCGGCCCGGAGCATTTCGATGGGGATCGCGTTTTCACGCAGGATCGCGTCGTGAAAGGCGCGTTCGGTCATCGCCCCTGATTCGACCAGCTCGCGATGAAGGGCGCGGATCTGCATGCCGCCGAGCAAATAGGCCGCCTGGTAGAGAGGTCCGTAGGACGTCTCGAACGAGCGCCTGACCTCGGCCTCGGCGTTGTCGCGTTCGTGGCCGACGCGGTCGACCAGCATGTCGACGCATTGCTTGGGCGTGAGCTTCTCAAGGTGAAAGCCGAGCGAAAACAGGATCCGGGCGCACCGATGCATCCTCCAGAAGAGCATGCCGACCTTGTTTTCGGGCGATTTCGCGAAGCCCCTGTCCCAGAGCAGGAGCTCCCAGTAAAGCGCCCAGCCCTCGACCGAGAACGGAGTCGAGAACATTCGGCGGTAGGTCTTGTTACGTGCGTTCATGAACATTTGAAGGTGGTGGCCTGGGATGAGCTCGTGATGGACGGTGGCGCGTGCGAAGTGGATATTGTTGCCGCGTAGGCTCATCATCTTGGCTTCGTGGGCCATCGAGCTGGTGGGGAAGGAGACGGTGATCGTCTCGCCGCCGGTGAAGAAGGGATTCACGAGCTGGCGTTCGGGCGACATCATGGCCATTCGCCACGAATCGCGGCAGAGCTGGGGGATCGTGACCAGGTTGTTCTGGTCGAGATAGTCGACGGCTTCCAGGGCAAGGTCGCGGATCAGGGCTGGCTGCTTGCCGGGCTCGACATGGAGCGATTTCACCTGTTCGAGGGCCGCTCGCCAATCGTCTCCCTTACCCATTTCGCGGGCGGCCTTTTTCATTTCGGCCTCGCACCATCGCATCTCCCGTTCGGCGAGGTCGAGGAGTTCCTCGGGTGCGTAGGCGATCATTTCGGATTCGAGCTCGCGGACGAGGGCCTCGCGCCCGATAGGCCGGCCGACGATTTCCTGCCCGCGTGAAAAGCTTGAGCTTGGGGTGGGCTCGGGCGGGGGTCCACCCCCGCGCCCTCCGCGGCCCATGCGGCGTCCGCGACCCCCTTCGTCGCCGAGGCCCACGGCCGAGGTGTGATAATGGTCCTTGAGCATCGTCGAATAGGATTCGAGCGCTGAGTCGGCGGCCTTGTAAGGTGCCTGCAGCCACCACGTGAAGAGCGGATCGTAGCCGTCGTAAAACGCGAACCACTCGCGGAGGACCCCGCGGAGCTCGTCTACCAGGCCCAGTCCCGCTCCGGCCGCTCGGACGAGGGCCTTGTCACTGGTCGGTCCTTTTTCGCGAGAGTGTCGTTCGTGATCGATCGCGTGGACGAGCGCGTCGATCCGCCCCGCGGTCTGGGCCCAGTCCAGGGGGGTAAGTTGGCGACGGGCTTGTTCGAGGTCGAGGATCACCGGGGCGAAAGGGACGAAGAGCGCTCCCGAAGCGCGATCGGCGGCGTGCTTGTCGATCCGGGCGAGCTCGCGGTTCAGGTGGTTCTTGAAGAGCAAATAATCGATCTGGGCACTGTCGTCAAGCGAGCGAAAATCGAGCCGTGAAAGCGCGGCGATCCCTTCGCGAGTGAACTCCCCCATGCGCTGATCGTGTTGGGGGGCGGCCGAGGGGGGAAGCGAGCGGCTCAGGCTGGCGAGATCGACGGAATAACCGTCGATGAGCGACTCGACCGTGTGTACCGGAGGGGTCGAGACCGAGGCGCCGGCGGAGGGCGTGGTGTCACCCTCGCTCGATGGCGGGCCCAGGTGCCGAACGAAAAACTCACGCATCTTGCGCGCCCCATGGGCCCCTCCCATCCCGTGCCCGGCCCCGGGCACGACGACCAGGTCGAATTCCTTGTCGGCCTTGATCAGGGCGTCCGCGAGCCGCATGGTGGATTCCGGTGGGACGTTGTTATCCATCTCGCCGACGATCAGAAGCAGCCTGCCTTGAAGTCGACCGGCGTTGTCGATATTGGAACTCGCGGCGTAATGCGGGCCGACGGGATAACCCATCCACTGTTCGTTCCATGAGGCTTTATCCATGCGGTTGTCGTGACAGCCGCAGGCGGCGACGGCGACCTTGTAGAATTCCGGGTGAAAGAGCACGCCGCCGGCCGCGTTCTGGCCACCGGCCGAGACGCCGACCAGGCCGACGCGGTTGATGTCGTAATAGGGATATTTTCGCGCGACGGCCTGATGCCAGAGGATGCGGTCGGCGAATCCCGCGTCCTTGAGGTCATGCCAGCAGACGTCGTGAAAGGCTTTCGATCGATTGGCCGTCCCCATCCCATCCATTTGCACGACGATGAAACCAAGATCGGCGAGGTCCGCGTATCGGCTTGCCGGGCTATGGCTCTTGGGGACGTACGAGCCTTGGGGACCCGCGTAGATCTGCTCGACGACGGGATACTTGCGGTTGGGGTCGAATTGGCGGGGTCGCCAGATCACGCCCCAGATGTCGGTCTTGCCGTCGCGCCCCTTGGCCGTGAAGACCTCGGGTGGCTTCCAGCCGCTCGCGAGGAGGGCCGTCGCGTCGGCCTGCTCGAGCCGGCGAACGAGCGAGCCATCCGCGGTTTTCCGGAGTTCATGAATCGGCGGCGCGTCGACGCGGCTGTACGTGTCGATCAAGAACCGGCGCTGGGGCGAGAGCTGAATCGCGTGGTCGCCATCGCCGGAGGTCAGCGAGACCGGCCTGCCCCCCCCCAGCCCAACCCGATAATAATGCAGGAAATAGGGGTCCTGGCCCGGATTCATGCCGCTGGCGTGAAACCAGACCTCGCGGTTGGCGGCGTCGACGCGATCGATCCCGCGGACCACGTATTCGCCGTGGGTGATGGGATTCCTGATCGCCCCCTTGTCGACATCGACCAGGTAGAGATGCCGCCAGCCGTCGCGCTCGGAGGCATAAACGAGCTCGCTGTCGTTGATCCAGGTGATGGTTCGGAGCGCGACGTTCTCGCGGTGAGCGGTCCAGATGAAGGTCTTGCTCATCTCGTCGATGATCGTCCGGGCCTTCCCGGTCTGGGAGTCGACCTCGATCAGGCGAAACCTCTGGTGGCCCCGGTCGATCTTTTGATAGGTGAAATGGCGCTTGTCGGCGCGCCAGCGAATCCGGGGTTGGTCCAGGTCGATGGGGTCGAGCGTGGTCGCGATCGGCGCTCGCTTGGCGGTGTCGAATAGGATCAGGTGGGTCGTCTGAAGTTTGTCGCCAGGCAGGTCGTAGGGCCGGGTTGAAAGCGTGGCCCTGCCGCCGCCGGGGGGAGAGGACTGGATCAGATAGACGGGCTTACGATCGCCCGGCTCGACCTTGAAGGCGACCAGATGTCGCGAATCGCCGGCCCAGCTCATTCGCTCGTAGGCCATCCCCGGTCGGCCGTCGGTCGAGAGCCGGACGGGCTCGCCGGGTCCGCTCGTGGACTTGATCCAGAGGTCGTGGTCTTGAATGAAGCCGGTCCACTTGCCGTCGGGCGACTGGGGCGAAAGGATCGCCCCCGCCTGGGGCTCGTCCTCCGGCGGCCGTGACCGGCGACGGCCCGGCGAAGGCTCGGGGGCGGGCCGGGCCGTCTCGCCCGTTTTCTTGCATGCATATGTCGTTAAGTCACAGGCCCAGACGGTGGAATCGAGCCTGAGGCGAATGCTCTTTCCGGGCTCGAGCGCGAGGATCTGGTCGATCGGCAGGTGGTCGGGGGTGAGCGGGGTTCCCAGGGCGGTTCCAAGTGATTTCGCCAGTCTGGCGTGGTCGAAGGCGGGAGCGCGGAGCCCCGTCGCGGTGTCGACCGCGATGAACTCGCGAGCGCCCGCGGGAAGGTCGACGCGATACCAGAGCCAGGACTCGTCGGCCGCCCACTCGGGGTTCAACCGGGTCTTGAACACCAGGCCCGCGCCTGGCCGGCCGCGGTCGGGGGGTTGGGCCGGGGCAAGGTCGTCGTGCCAGGGGTCGCCGGCGGGGATGGCGTAGGGGTCCTCGTCGCCGGCCCAGGCGAACGCGCCCGCCAGCAAGGCCGCCACGACGACAAGGAGGCGCAAGGCCGTCCGGCTTGGATCAAAGGGCACCATGCGGCGAGGCTCCAGGTGATAAACGAGCGGTGACTCTCGAATCGATAAGGCGACAAGCCGGCGGGATCGGTCCCGGATTCCCTCGTCCGTCCCGATTATTCGGCGACCTCGATCGTGACCGCCATGACCACGGGGGCCGAGCGATCAGGACCCTTGACGAGCTCGACGCGGTCGATCGAGTCGTGTTTCCTGGGCTCGACGCGGAGGTAGCGGATCTGCTGGCTTCCCTTGAGGGTGAAGGCGAGCGTGGAGCCGGGCACCTCGACGACATGAATATAGTCGGCGAATTCGACGCCATTTTGAAGGGGGTGGTCCTCGGTCGAGCCATCGGCGTAATGGAGCCTGACGATCAGCGAGACGGTTCCCTTGCGTCCGTAGGGAAAGCCCCAGCCGCTCACGCCGGAAAGCAGATGGATCGCCCGGGCGGCGGCGTTGCAAGGGAGCTCGACCGACTTGGGCATTCGGGGTGGGAACTCGCCCTGGGGGGCGTTCAGGAGGATGACGTTGGGGACGCGGTCACCCTGGGGATCGACCAGCACGAACGGAACGCCCGAGACGGTCTTCGTGGACCAGTCGGGGAAGACGAGCCGCTCGGCCTCGGAGTCGGCGTCGTTGAACATGCCGCGGGTGCTAACGATGGTGGCGGCCTTGCGAATGTCGAGAGGGAGATACTTGCCCCGCTGGGTGAGGAAGGCCAGCAAATGATTCAGGTCGGCGACCGGGATTTGCTTCTCGAAGCCCTCGGGCATGAGCGACTTCTTGGACGCGGTCATCTGATCGATGTCCTCGCGTAGGATGGTCAGGCGCTTCCCCTCGGCATCCAGGAGCTCGACGGCGGTGCGGGTCTCGGCGGCGAGCAGCCCGGCCAGCACGCGGCCGTCGGTGGTGGCGACCGAATACTGGACAAAGTTCCCCTCAACGCTCCGGCTGGGGTCGAGGATGTGGATCATGAGCTCGCTTCGCGGCAGGGCGGCCGTGCCTGTCAGGTCGGGGCCGACCTGGCCCCCCTCGGTCCCGTGGCGGTGGCACTTGGCGCATTGTTCCTTGAAGACGACCTTGCCGCGAGTGGGGTCGCCCCCCGTGGCGAGGCTCTGGGCGAGCGACTCGATCACCCGCGCCCGATCCGGGTCGGGAAGTCCCCCTCCCTGGGAAAACAGCCTGCGTGCCCGCCGGGCGATTTCGCGGTCGGGGTAGGCTGAGAGGGCTTGTTTTTGGTCGAGGGCGAGCTCGGCCAGGCGGACTTGATTTTGCTCGAGCGCGGCGATCAGCGATGGGGTCCATTCCGCGCGGGTGAGCAGGGCCTTGATGGCAGCCGCCCGCGCGGTTGGCGCGAGGGTCGGAATGATGTCGATGAGCGCCTTGCCCGCGCCCGGGGCCTTCCCCGCGGCGACCGCGGCGACCAGCCCGCTCGCCAGTTCGGGGCTGGTGCGAGGGTTGACGAGCTCGAGAATCGATCGCGCGGTCGCGTCGTCCCAGGGCCGGAGCTCGACAAGCTGAGCGGCGGCGTCGACCCGCTTGGCGTCGGATTGGTTCGCGTCCTGAAGCATCGCGAGCAGGCTCCGGGCCATCTCCGCGCCGACGCGATCGAGCGATTGATTACCCCAAAGCCCCATCAGCCGCACAAGCCTCCCTCGGGCCTCGGCCGTGAGCCTGGTCGAGAGCTTGATAAGGACGTCCTCGCCGGAATGATCGAGGGGGACCAGGTGGTCCTTTGGCCAGCCCTTGGCCAGCCCCTCGACAATGATACTTGTCACGACGGGCGAGCCCTCGGCGAGCGCTGACAGGAGCATCGGTGCCTTGTCAACCGGGGCTCCACGCGCCCAATGCTCGGCGACCCGGGCGAGGACCAGCCGGGTTTCTCCATCAACGCGAGTGTCGTTGGCCGCGCCGGCGACCGCCTTCAGAAACGCGAGGTCGTTGCGGGCGGCCGCGGCCGTCGCGGCCTCGGCCAGCAAGTGGTCTCCCTTCACGAGCCCCCCGGCGACGGCCGAGGCGAGCGCGGTCGCGACCGGCTCGCTGGGGGCTGACCCGGCGATCGCCAGCAGAGCGGCCAGGCGAACCTGGGCATCGCGATCATCAAGGAGCCTGAGCTCGGTGATTCGCTCAACCGTTTTCGTATCTCGCGGTAAGACCTGAAGCGCGATCCGCCGAACTCCGGCCGAAGGATGCGTAAGGGCACTCAGGGCCGCCTCGCGAACCGCGCTGTCGCCCCCTGACGCCTCGGCCAGGCCCTCGAGTGTACAGAGCGCGTGGATCGCGCCGACGTTCAGGCCAATCGCGTCGACCGCCGTGTTCTTGGCGAGCGCCAGGAGCGCCGGCGCGACGTCGGACTTGCCACGCTCAACCAGAAGCCGCTGCGCCTGCATCCGCCAGAACTGGTTGTCCGACGAGAGCGCCGCCACCAGCGAATCGGGCCGCGCCGGGTCGAGCTTCGGAAGGGGTGTTTTCGGGGCGGCGGTGTAGACCACCCGATAAATCCGCCCGTGGCTCTGGTCGCGGAGCGGGGTCTCGTAGGCGTTTCCCTTGCCGGTCTTGAAACCGCGCGGGGTGGGGTTGTGCTGGACGATGTAGTTGTACCAGTCGATCACCCAGACCTGACCGTCTGGTCCGACCTCGGCGGCGATGGGGGAGGTCCATTCGTCGTCGCTGGCGAGCAGATTCCACCCGTAATACGAGGCGACCTCCGCCCCCTTGCGCTCCAGGGTGAAGGTCGCCGCTAGATGGCCGGTCGGCTCGGTGACGAAGGCGGTCTGGTTCCAGTATTGGGGAGGATAGGCCCGGGCCGTGTAAAGCGCGTGGCCCGCCGCGGCCGTGAACCCGCCGTGAAAATCGACCTGGCGCACCTGGTCGGTGACCGGGTAAAACTGGTTGGACGCGGCGATACTCTGAAGCGCCCGCGGGGCGAGTCCGCGAACGGCCTCGTAGAATCGGTTCGGGATTGGCAGATAGACGCTCGGGCATCCGTTGGCCGTCGAGCCAAAGACCAGACCATCCTCGCTGAACCCCACGCCCCAGGAATTGTTGGTGGTACTGCGCAGGAATTCGAGCTTCGAGCCGTCTGGCTTGAAGCGATAAATCCCCTGGCCAAACTGATGGCGTTCGCCGCCGACCGTGCCACGAAAGGCCGAGTAGCCCACGATTCCCCAGATCCAGTTGTCGAATCCATAGCGCAGGTTGCTAGGCCCGGCATGGGTGTCGCCGGGACCCCAACCCGTGAACAGGACCTTGCGCGTGTCGGCCTTGTCGTCGCCGTCGTCGTCCTTGAGAAACAGCGTGTCGGGCGCTTGCAGGACGATCAGCCCGCCATTGGCGTACACCATTGACGTCGGGATATTGAGCCCCTCGGCGAAGACCTTGAACGAATCGGCGACGCCGTCTCCATTGGTGTCCTCGAGGATCGAGATCCGGTCACGACCGGGAGCGCCCGATCGCCCCTTGAGATTCGGGTAATCGAGGCTTTCGGCGATGTAGAGCCGCCCCCTGTGATCCCAGGTCATGCAGATGGCTTTCCTGATCTGGGGCTCGGCGGCGAAGAGCCGGGGCTCGAAGCCGGGCGGAACGACCAGATGCTTGCGGGAATCCTCGGGAGAGAGCGGCTTTTGCATCCGATGAATCCCCGCCCCCAGGGTGCCCCACTGCCGGCCGGGGAGGTAATTGGGGATCTCGGCCGGGGTTTCCTCGTAGGAAAACGGAGGGGCGCCCGCGGCGACCCTGGGCCGGCTATCAAGGACCGGGCCCTTGTTCGCCGCCCAGCGAATTCCGCGCTCGATCAGGTCATGAAAGCCAGGGCTCTGCCAGGTTCGCGCGTCATGACCGTAGGCCGTGTAAAAGACCCGACCCTTGCCCTGCGTCCGGGTCCAGGTCCAGGGCTCCTCGCCCGCCCCCTCCGCGCGGGTCTCGAGGACGACCCGGTCCTTTTCATTGTGTTTATGATGGACGTAGGTCTCGTCCCAGGTGCGAAAGAGCGCGAGCCCCTTCATGATCGGGTGCCCGGGGTCCGTGACCTTGACCTCGAACTCGCCCGTGCCGTGACGCAGAAATTGGGCCCCGACCAGGGCGATGTACTTGGGCGAATTGAGAAAACAATACGACGCGCAGTGGATCGGCGCGAACCCACCCCCCTGCTCCACGTAATCGAGCAGGGCCTTTTCCTGATCGGGCGTGATGCGGGTCGTATTGGCGTAGATCAGAAGGGCGTCATACTGGGCCAGCACGCGCGGATTGAGGTCGTCCATGCGCTCGGTATAGTCGACGTCCAGGCCGCGGCTGGCGAGCACGGGCTTGATCTGGGCCGCCCGGTCGGCCGGG
The DNA here is from genome assembly GCA_021808995.1 of Planctomycetota bacterium. Lineage (GTDB taxonomy): Bacteria > Planctomycetota > Planctomycetia > Isosphaerales > Isosphaeraceae > JAKBAP01. The sequence goes on from JAKBAP010000101.1 coordinate 8,572, forward strand.
TCGTGGTGCCCCTTGTCGCCCAGGAACAGCACCTTGAGCCGAGCGGGCTGGTCCCCCCGCGCGGCGGGAGGGGACCCGGACAGCGTCATGGACAAGATCACGAGGGCGGAAAGCAAGCGTACCATGGGAGTCACTCTCGCGTTGTTCATGGACCAGGATCGATCAATCCTTCGCACGAGTTTCGGGACCGGGAAGCGTTGGCTCAAGAGGGTTTCCTAACTGACGGCATTGTTGGCGAGTCGGGCCTTGTCGTCCAGATGGTGAGCTGGACTTCGCTGATGGTGAGGGTCCGCGAGAGCTCGCTCTGGGTGTTGGCCCCGAACAGCCCCGCGTGGAGGTCGGTCGCGTGGTCCAGGAACGCCGGATGGGCGATGGCCAGCGTGCTCGAGCTCTTGCGGGTGAGGTTCTCGACGACCAGCGAATAACGACCGGCCAACCGCCTGAGGGAAAGCCTCAGGTCGTCGCCCGCGGTAGTCAGGCCGACCTCATGGATATCTTGATCCATGCCGTCGTTGTTATTGACCAGGAAGACGCGATAGAGATCGGGCCGCGGACGGCGAATCAGTCCCCCGCGGATGTTTTGGTTGCTTCGGGGGCCCACGTAGAGACCGAATTGGCCGACCACGTCAAGGCCGGGGATCCTGGGCATGGTCGCGCTGATCTCGAAATCCTCGGGCCCGGTGAAACCCAGCTCGGCCAGGCGAAAACCAAGGTATTCGCCCGTGTTCATTCGGTCTTGGGTGTTGAGATCGCTGCGGGTGGTGGTGAGCTCAAGCGCCGGCGTATCGGATCGCAGGAACAGATTGGCGTCGAACCGGGGCAAGAGCGCTCCGGTGCCGGGGAGTCGATGGGTGAACCCGACCCCCTGGCCGCGACCGTCGGCGAGGGTTCCGGGCCTGGGGCGCGAGAAATCGAGCGTGATCGAGCGGGCGTGGGCCTTGGCGGCGGGACCGATCGAGCGAACGTAGCGTGCCTGGTCCCACGCCGCCGGGGCGGTGTCGAGGGCGACGGTCCGGCCATTGAGCCGGGCGGCCTGGTCCTGGCGCAGGGTCAGGCCACTGGCGGGCTTGAGGGGATACGCGACGACCTCGCCGTTGAAGACGCGGACCACCGTCCCCCCCTTGTCGTCGATCGAGAGGCCAAATTCCGTTCCCAGGTCGACGACCTTGCCGCCGGCCGAGAGCACGGTAAACCCCCGCGCCTGGGAAGGCACCCGCGCCGTCAATGAGCCCTTGATCAATCGGGCCGAACTGCCGGACAGGAGCTCAAGCTCCGCCGGCCCCTGCAAGATCACCCGCGCGCCGCGATCGAATTCGAGCTCCGCCAGGCCCCGCTCGAGCCCGAGTGTCTTGCCTGCACGCATGTCTCGGCCAGGCTTTTCGGGCCCCGACCATTCGCAATCCTGGGCGTTCAGGAGCCAGGCGACATTCGCGGGCTCGGCCGTGGTCAGGCCCAGTATCCGCCCGAGCTCGACCCGTGGCGGGGCGAATCGAGCGGCCAGCCCGATCGTCACCAGGACCAAGGCCGCGGCCGCCCACGCCCCACGTCCACCCAACCACCTCCGGCCCTTGGGCGACGTGCCCCCTTCCGAGGACGCCAGCCGATCAAGAGCGGTATCGGCCGCCCGGCTCGCCCGCGCGGTGAACTCGATCTCGCGATGGTGGTTCACGTAAAGCGCGAACCGCGATCGAGCCGCCGGGCTCTCGCCCAGGAGCCCCTCAAGCCGCGCGAACGACTCGGCGTCAAGCAGATCCGACAGATACAGGTCGATCAGATCGAGGAGCTCGTCCGCCGATGGATCTCGTTCGCTCATGCCAGTCCCTCTTGGGCCAAGGTACGCTCGACGCACTCGAAAAGCGAGCGCCTGATGCGCCTCAAGGAATTATGAATGCTGTGCGTCGAGCGGCCCCAGGCGCTCGCGACCTCGGGAATGCGGGTCGTCTGGGCGTAGCATGCCTCGAGCAATCGGGCGTCGCGGCCCCGGAGCTTTTTCAGGCAGCCCGACAGCGCGTCGCGCCGGTCCTCGAGCCGCTCGTCCTTGAGGGACACATGGGCCTCGATCAGGGAGAGTGTCAAATCGTCGCTAAAGTACAATCGATCCCGCCCCCGCGAACGGATGAAATTCAGAACCTCGAATCGGGCGACCCCGCACGCCCAGCTCGCGAAATCGCGGGTGGCGTCGAACTGGTTGTATTTATCCCATAAGACGAGCGACGTTTGCTGAAACAGGTCGTCGGCGTCGTCGAGATTACGCACCAAGGAATAGATGTAGCCAAAGATCCGAGCCTGGGCGGCTCGCAGGTTGGCCGCGAATTCGCCCCTGGGATCCCGCGCCGAGTCCGCCATGCCGCCGTCCCACCCCGGTTCCATCGCCTCTAGCCTCGCTCCCGACCCTCGCATACCAAGATATCCGCCGCCCACCGCCATTTGTAACCCTCCCCGCGCCAGAAACCCAGCCCTCTCCACTTCGCGAGGGGTCCAGCCGATCCGAGGAAAGGTCGTGAAGAATTTGGATTACAAACGGCGAGGGGCGGCGGATTCCTTGACAAGGACGCTGAGCGTCCCCGGTGATCGGCTGGTCTTCCCTCTCCAGAGACGGTTTCTATCTTTTTTCGTCATCCCAGGATCGCTAGAGAGGTCGCGCCTCGGCGGGCGGGTCTCCGCGCCCCTCACATGGGAGGAAACGTCATGAATTCGCGCATTCGCCGAGGATTCACGCTGATCGAGCTCTTGGTGGTGATCGCGATCATCGCGGTCTTGATCGCCCTCCTGTTGCCGGCGGTCCAGTCGGCGCGCGAGGCGGCTCGCCGGGCGCAGTGCATCAACAATCTCAAGCAAATCGGCGTCGCCCTGCACAATTATGTGTCATCGGTGAACGTGCTTCCCTGGGGCGACGGCCCTTGGTGGAATGAATGGTCGGCGCATACCTTGCTCTTTCCCTATCTCGAGCAACAGCCGCTCTATAACGCGACCAATTTTGGCAACGCGCTGCCGTTTGGTGGCGCGCCGTTCAATATTAACAACCCTATTAACACCACGGTCACCTACACCAAGATCGCGGCGTTCAACTGTCCCTCCGATCCCGACCGGCTCTCGGATCCCAACGGCCACAATAACTACATGGCCAACTCGGGGTCAGCGCCCAATTCGATGTACGCGGGCAATGGAGGCACGATGGGCTGGAACGGGCCGGTCGCCGGCCCCTTCATCTACAGCGACAACGGCACGGTGACGACCCTGGGGGGGACGTCGATCAGCCTGGCGGCCATTACCGACGGGCTCTCGAACACGGCGGCCTTTAGCGAGCGAATCAAGGCGATCGGAAACAACTTCGGTAGTAATACCGCTCCTTTTGACTACGGCAAGCCGACCTCCTCGATCTCGATCCCCGCCGCCGTCCCCAATAATCTCGAGACGACCCCCTTGGCCTATTATCAAGTCTGCATGGCGACCCCGCCGGTGCCCTACGGTTCCGCCCAGCAAGACGCCGCCAATTTCGTCGACGATAACATTTCCGGGGCGATGTGGGTCTCGGGCCAGCCGTCGTGCTCACGTTACGTCCATGTGATGCCTCCCAACACCTGGACCTGTCGCTCGGGCCTTCAGATGTCGCACGTCGCCAATAGTTACCACCCTGGTGTCGTCAACGTGCTCGCCTGCGACGGCTCGGTGAAGGTGATCAAATCGAGCGTCAACATCAACGCGTGGTGGGGTCTTGGATCTCGTGCCGGCGGCGAGGTTGTTTCGTCCGATTCGTATTGATCCTGAACCGAGGTCTTTCCAGCCAAGAGGGCGAGGACGATGCGTTTTCCTGAATCGTTCAGACGGGCGGCCTGCGTGGTCTCGGCCGCGGTGATGCTCGGGGGATGCGACGGACCTCCGGCCGTCGATTCGTCGCTCACCGAGGCGACGGTTTCAGGCCTGGTCACGGTCAAGGGGGTCCCGGCCACCGGCGGGTCCATCACCTTCAATCCCAGCAACCACCTGCGCAAGGTCCAGTCCAAGACCGCCCAGATCGACAAGGACGGCCGATACAAGGTCACCACCTACACCGGCGGCAATCAGGTCTCCTTCGACGGCGAGGTCGCGGCCAAGAACATGGGAGTGGGCCTGGTCAAGGAATTCTGCGATGTCCAGTCTGGCGATAACGAGGCCAATTTCGACCTCCTGGGCGAGGGGGGCAAGAAAACCCCCTTCCCCATCGAAGGCAAAACCAAGAAGGGCCGAAAGCCGCCTCGATAGCGGCCAAGTGGCTGGCCCGACATCGATTTCGAGGAAGAGTGCGACTCCTGGCCCCGGCCTTGGTCTGTGAATCGGATCTAGAACTCAACCACTTCCCCGCCATTACGGGTGGAGACCGCGCGCCAGATTCGTAAATCAACGCCGTTTGTGAAAAAACGTACGCTTCCATCCATGAGCGCTGCGTTGACCCCACCGGGATGGTGGCTGGTCGCCTTGAAGACCCCCTGCTCATTGATTCGGACCCAGATCGCGCTGAGATTGTCACTGTTGAGGGAACAGTCGGCGATCGGCATATTGGGAGTGGCACAGTGGTTGTAGTTGGTGAAATGAAGCCCCGAAAGGAGCCAGCTTTCACCTCCACGGGATTCCTGGGGACTGGATAACGAAAGAGCCGCACAGTATTTCACGGCCTGGTCGGGGTCGACAAGGTCCGGCGCGAGATTCGGTGGGGTCGCGGTCGCCACGTAGAGATAGTCCCCGCCCCATTTGAATCGCCTCTTGGTCCAGTTGCCTTCGAGCCGCTCCGAGACCCCAACCGTCGTGGAGAGCCCGTCGGTGAACGCCGCCGGCGAGTAAACGAGGTGGACCGTGAACGGCCCAACCTGGGAGAGTGGGACCGAACTCCCGGCCGCCCAGACTGGCGAGGGGCCCAGGCTGAACCGATAATTGACCCGGCCGAACCCGGGGACTGGCGGCTGGCTATCGGAGGGGCAGAGCAGGGTTCCCAGCGTCGTTTTCATGACGGTCTGGTTGAGCCCCTGCCCCTGGAC
>JAKBAP010000569.1 GCA_021808995.1 Planctomycetota bacterium
ATGGCCAACACATCGGGAATCCGTCTTCGATGGTCATGGTCTGGCCTGTGATTTCGCGGACTATTCGGCCCTGGCGATGGCCTTGGCCATGCCTTGGAAGATGATCTTGTGCAGGGGTAGGAGCAGATACCAATAGAGCCGTCCCCAGAACGGGGTGGGGCGGAAATAGGCTGTCTGGATCAGGGTCGAGCGGTCGTGGCCCTGGGGTTCGACGCGGAATTCGAGCCAGGCGTCGCCGGGGACCTTCATTTCGGCGTGGAGGAGGAGCCTGCGGCCGGCCTCGAAATCGACGACTCGCCAGAAATCGATGGCGTCGCCGATCAGGACCTGGTTGGGGTCGCGGCGGCCACGTCTGAGGCCGACGCCGCCGATCGCGCGGTCGATCCATCCCCGGATTTTCCAGAGCCCGTTCGCGTAATACCAGCCGACGTCGCCGCCGATGCGCCTGATGCGTTCGAACAGCACCGGGGCGGGGGCGTCCGAGGTCGCGGTCTGAACATCCTGGGTGAGGAACGACGCGGGGTCGAAGGCCGCGAGCCATTGGCGCTTGCCCATGCTGGCGTTGGTCCAGCGGGTGGCGACCTCGTGCAGGCGGGTCCGTTCCAGGGCCCGGCGAACCGCGTCGTCGAAGCCCAGGGGCTCGAACGGAATCAGCCGGCGGACGTCGTCGTTTTCACAGACCATTTCCGACTTGAGCCCCTCGATCAGGGGAAACGCGATCGCGGCCGGGACCGGCGTCATGATGTTGACCCAGTAGGCGGAGAGCCGGGGGGTCAGGAAGGGGGCGTTGATGATGTAGCGCTTGAGCTCCAGGATGCTCGCGAATCGAAGGATCATTTCTCGGTAGGTGAGCACGTCTGGACCACCGACGTCGAGGACGCGGTCCTGGGGCTCGAGCCCGAGCGAGCCGGTGAGATAGGCGAGCACGTCGTGGACGGCGATGGGCTGGCTCCTGGTCATGACCCATCGAGGGCAGATCATGATCGGGAGTTTTTCGACGATGGCCCGCATCATTTCGAACGAGGCGCTCCCGGAGCCGATGATCATGGCGGCGCGGAGCTCGATGACGGGGGTCGGGCCGGCGCGGAGGATGTCGCCGACCTCGTGGCGCGAGGAGAGGTGGGTCGAGAGGGCCTCCTCGCGTTTTCCCAGTCCCCCCAGGTAGATGATTCGCTCGAGCCCCGCCTGGGCGGCGGCCGCGGCGAAGGTCTGGGCACCCTGGCGGTCGCGCTCGGCGAACCCACGCTCGCCGGCGGACATCGAGTGGACCAGGTAATAGGCGGCCTGGCATCCCTCGAGCGCGGGCTTGAGCGATTCGGCGTCGAGAACATCGCCGCCGACGATCTCGACCCCATCGCCCCAGCCGCGGTTCAGAAGGGTCCGGGGATTGCGAGCCAGGCATCGCACCCCGTGCCCTCGCCCCACCAACATCGGTGCTAGCCGGCCGCCAATGTATCCGCTCGCCCCGGTTACCAGGATCGGTCTCATGTCGCCTCGGTTCCAGTGTTCACGCGGTGCCCGAGAGCGAGACCACGACCCGTACTCGTGTGCTCGCCGATGCCTCTCGAGGCACCCGGGCCTCCTTTATCTTACGACGTCCTCCCCGATCGACCACCCTTGACCGGAAGTGTGCGCCTATCGCAATCGCCGCCTGGTCGATCTAATAGAGGCTCTGGCACGTGACCCGCGGACGAAACCGTCCAGGACCCCGAGGCGACGATTCGATGGCACTGAAACCTTCCACCATGCTCCCACTAGGGACGCCGGCCCCGAGCTTCACCCTCCCGGAGGCCGCCAGCGGCGAGATGGTCTCCCTCGACCAGTACCCAGACGCCCATGCCTATCTTGTTATGTTTATCTGCAATCATTGCCCCTATGTCAAGCACGTCCGGCCCGAGATCGCCAGGCTGGCGCGGGATTACCAGTCCAGGGAGGTCGCGATCCTTGGCATCAGCTCCAACGACATCGTGACCCATCCCGACGACGGGCCCGAGCTCATGGCCAAGGAAAAAGCCGAGGCGGGCTATGTCTTTCCCTATCTTCACGACGAAACCCAGGCCGTCGCGAAGGCGTTTCGGGCGGCCTGCACGCCGGATTTCTTCCTGTTCGATCGTGATCGTCTGCTCGCGTATCGCGGCCAGTTGGATTCGAGCCGGCCCGGGAATGGGCTGCCGCTCGATGGGGGTGATTTGCGGTCGGCCCTGGAGGCGGTCCTGGCGGGCCGCTCGCCCGCGCTCGATCAGCGCCCGAGCATTGGCTGTAACATCAAGTGGAAGCCCGGGGCCGAGCCGGATTGGGCCTAGGGCCGGCCGTGGCCGAGTCGGTGGCGATGGACCCTGGGAGGCGGGATCTCGAGGTGGCGCGTGGCGGATGGCGAGGCGGTTCTCGAGGTCGTCGATCTGTGCAAGGTCTATCGCGGCAAGCCGGGGGTGACGGCCGTCGATCGGCTGTCGTTTGGCCTGGCCCGGGGGGAGATCCTCGGTTTGCTGGGTCCCAACGGAGCGGGGAAGACGACCACGATCCAGATGCTCTTGTCGACCCTCAAGCCGACCTCCGGGGCGATCTTCTATTTTGGCGAGTCGCTCGAGCACGCCCGGGCCAAGATCCTGGCCCAGGTCGGGTTCGCGAGCGCCTATTCGCGGCTGCCAAGGCGGCTGACGGTGGCGGAAAACCTCGACGTCTTCGGGCGCTTGCACGGGCTCGACCGGCGAGAGCGGGCGAAACGGGTC
>JAKBAP010000102.1 GCA_021808995.1 Planctomycetota bacterium
GCTCGAGTGGCGGGACCAAGCACATGACCCTGTTCAAGGGCCATGGTTCGAGCGGCGGCTCGAGTGGCGGGACCAAGCACATGACCCTGTTCAAGGGCCACGGTTCGAGCGGCGGTTCCAGCGGCGGTTCGAAGCATGCGTCCTTGTTCAAGGGCCACGGCTCGAGCGGCGGCGGCTCGAGTGGTGGGATGAAGCACAAGTCGCTCTTCAAGGGCCATGGCTCGAGCGGCGGCGGTTCCTCCGGCGGGTACGCGGCCGTCGCGACCCCTCAGTCCATGCCGATGGCGGCTCCTCAGGCCTCCACCGTCGCCACCACCACCGACAACGTGGCCTACCTCGACCTCAAGGTCCCCGCGACCGCCAAGGTCTACCTTCAGGATCAGCTCATGACCCTCACAGGCGCGGAGCGCCGATTCGTCACCCCGGCCCTTGAGCCGGGTGTCCAGCACCTCTATACCGTACGGGTCGAGCTCGTGGAAAATGGCCAGACGATCAGCCAGACGACCCAGGCAATTGTCGCCGCCGGACGTCAAGTTGAAGTCTCCTTCGCCATCAACCGACAAAACCAGAAAGACTTGGTCGCCACGGTCGCCAGCCGCTGAGCCGCCGAGCCCCAGCCGAGGGACTCGCGAGCCGCCGTCGGCTCTCGTTTCCTCCAATTCTTCGAAAGGGAAGACGCATGGATGCGTCTTCCCTCGATTCGCGCGCCTGTGCGGATACCGAGAAGGGGTGAGTGGTGAACAGCCAATCCCGTCGCCATGCTCGTTCCAGTGAATTAGCCGATCCGGGCTCTCGGTCACGACTGATCAAGCGAATCATCTCGGCCTGGCTGGTCTTTCATCTCGCGGCCGTCGTCGTCGCGCCCGCAGCCGTCAGTCCTTCGTCCGAGCTCATCGAGTCGACCTGGAAGGTGTTTCAGCCCTATCTCCAGCTCCTCAACCTGAACAACGGCTATCATTTCTTTGCCCCCGAGCCGACCGATAGCACGCTACTCGAGTATGAAGCCGAGCGCGCGGACGGGACGATCGTCAACGGGCGAATCCCCAACCGCCAGACCTGGCCCCGGCTCCTTCATCACCGCTATTTCATGCTGACCGAGCAAATGAACTCGGGACCCGACGAGCTCGAACAGGCCTGGTATCAGTCTTATGCCGAGCATGTCGCGGCCGAGTGGGGCGCGCGGAAGGTTCGGCTGACCCGCGTCAACCACCTGTTACCCACCATGGAAGCGGTCCGGGGAGGAATGACCCTGGAGCACCCCGAGAGTTACGAGACCGAGCCCCTGGGGGAATTCGAATGGGACACGCGCTGATCTCGGTCGCCGATTGGATCAAACGGGCCGCGCGAACCACGGGCGCGTGGTGGGAAAGGTTCTGGTTCACGCCCGTCGAGCCGGCCTTGCTCGGGCTCATGCGTCTGGCGACGGGGGCGATGCTGCTCTACACCCATGCCGTCTGGGGGCTCAGGCTCAAGAGCTTTTTCGGACCCACCAGTTGGCTCTCGCCCGACCTCGTGCGGGCGATCCAGGCTGATTCGTATTCTTATTCCTTTTGGTGGTTGGTTCCCGAAAACGGCATCTGGATCGCCCATTCCATCGCGCTGTCGATCTTCTTCCTGTTCATGATTGGATTCGCCACCCGAGTCACGTCGGTATTGGCCCTGGCGGCGGCGATCTCATACGCCAATCGCGTTCCCGCGGCCCTTTTCGGGCTGGATCAAATCAACATCATGCTCACGCTTTATCTCGCGATCGGACCCAGCGGGGCGACCTTCTCGGTCGATCGCTGGATCAAGACTCGCCGCGGTCGGCCGGCCCCCTCCCCTTCCATCTCGGCCAACCTCGCGCTTCGCTTGGTTCAATTTCACATGTGCGTCATCTATTTCTTCGCGGGGATTTCCAAGCTTCAGGGACCGTCATGGTGGAGCGGCGAGGCCATGTGGCTGGCGTTCGCCAACCGCGAATACCAAACCCTCGACATGACCTGGCTCGCCTGGCATCCCTGGCTGGTCAATCTGATGACCCTGATCACCCTCTGCTGGGAAATCTCGTTTTGCGTGCTGATCTGGAAACCGCTCTTCCGACCGATCATGCTCATCGGGGCGGTCGCGCTGCACGCGGGGATCGGAGTTTGCCTGGGTATGTGGACGTTTGCCCTGATCATGCTCGTGGGCTGCGCGTCGTTCTTACCCGCCGGGGTTATTCACGCCTGGGTTTTGCATTTGAGGGACCGGCGCTTGGCCAGGAAAGCCACCCTGCTGACCGGGGAAGCCATTGGGAAATTGGCCCGGGAGACCGCCGGGCATCCCAGGCCCCATGCGTCCGCGGGGCATGTTGGGCATCATCATTCGTCCACGGGGTAAGCCAGGGCCCATTCGCATGCCAGGCATTCCGGGCATGCCAGGCATTCCGGGCATGCCAGGCATTCTGGGCATGCCAGGCATTCCGGGCATGCCAGGCATGCCGGGGCCCATTCGCATACCGGGCATTCCGCCGGGACGAACGAACGTGCGCGGTTGCGTCTGGACTCCTTGCGCGACCTGACGTTCGTCGGCCAGGGGTCTCCAGGGATCGCCGCCCGAGAGCGACATGAACCAACTGATCGCGCTTGGGATCCCCTGCTCGATCATGGACGGGTAATGCCCCCCCTGGGGGACGGCCATCAGCGTGACGTTCTTGCCTTGCTGCTTGAGGCGGATGCTGGCTTCCTTGACCTGGCTCGCGAACTCGGTGTCGTCGTCAGCGCAGAAGAGAAAGAGCGGGCAGTTGATCTGATTCTCGACAGTCCTAGGATTGTAAGAGGTGAAGATCTGATCGGATCCGGGCGCGATGGTGTTGGCGATGAGCCTCTGAATCGTCGAGAAATGGGCGTCCATGTCGATCACGGGCGCGTAGGCCGCGCAGGCCTTGATGCGTGGCTCGTAGGCGGCGACCAGAAGGGCGGCGGTGCCGGCGGAGCTGTGGCCGGCGTTGTAGAGTCGATTGGGATCGACCATGCTCAGGCGGCTCATTGCGAATTCAATGGCCACCCTGGCATTAATCAAACCGGCCTGGGCGCGAAAAAACGCGGCGGCCGGCTTGGCGAGGTCCTGGTCGCTCGCGTTGTCGTCCGGCGGGTGGCCGTCCATTTCGTAGGCGACCACGGCGAAACCCGCCCTGGCATAGGGAAGGTGCTCCGGGCGGCTGTCATCGTCGATTCCTTGACCGGTCAGGAGCGTGCTCCCCGCCCCCGTCACGAAAACGCACGGGAGCGAGGCCGGCCCGTGATCGCCCGCCGGAAGATAAACCCAGATCTTTCCCGAATGACCGGCCGGCGTCGAGGGACCGGCCGCGCTCGGAAGACGAACCTCCTGAAACGCGATCCCGGGCTCGATCTCCGACCATCGACCAAGCTGGGGAAGAACGGGCATGTTCCAAACGCTGCTCGGCGTGGCCCGGGGCCGCGACTCGGGGAGCCCGCCCGCGGCGGCGGCGGCGACCGTGGCGGGGAGCCCTGGCAGGTTTTTCTTGACCTCCCTGTAAATGACGATCAAAAGCCACAAGCCGGCAATGCTCGCCACGATCGTCGATCCGATCTTTTCCCTCGGACCCAGGAACGTCGACCACCAAGAGGCATTCGTCGGCGTGCCCGCCCCAGCACGTGTCCGCGAGGAAGACGATGGCCCAGGGCGAGAACGCGAAGGAGGCACGGGCTCGTCAAACCCGTATACGTCCTGGGCTTTCGCCCGCTGAATAATCAGCGATCGACCACACCCCTTGCAGCTCACCGTTCGACCGGCGAACCGGTCCTCGGTCGTGTACGATCGGCCGCAAGCGTCACATTGAAACGAAATGGCCATCGTTCATCTCGGAAAGTTGAGTTCGCGGGCCGCACGATCGAACGAATCTCGATTTGAACACGACGTGAGAGTAAAGCCCGGCCGACTCCGCGTCAACGGAGCGCGCCGGAGAAATTCAATCGAGCATCGTCGGTTGGATTCATTGACCGGGGCGATTCATCCCAGGTCGACGGATCGTGGAACCTGGCGTCCTGCCGCGGAGGCCTCCTGGGCCGGCACCGGCGCGGGGCATTCCGGGGCGATTGATTCCGGGGCGCGGAGGCGCTGGCGCGTTTCCCGCCGCGGCGGCATTGGGTTGCGTGATCGGCTTCCAGGGGTCGCCCCCGGAGAGCGAGAGAAACCAACCGATCGCGTTCGGAATCCCCTCATTAATCATCGACTCATAATGACCGCCCGATCGCGCGGCGACGAGCGTCACATTTTTACCCTGCCCCTTGAGCCTCGCGGCCATCTCCTTGACCTGCCCCGAGAAGCGATCGTCGTCCTCGGCGTAAAAGAGGAATAGGGGACATTTGATTTGATTCTCGACGGCCCTCGGGTTGTATTTCGTGAACAGGTCGGAGGTGCCCGGGGCAAGGCTCAAGACGGTCAGGCGAGCGCTTGATGGGAACATGGCCTCCATGTCGATGGCGGGGGCGAAGGCCGCGCAGCCCCGGATGCGGTTGTCATTCGCGGCAACGAGCAGGGCCGTCGTCGCGGCCGAGCTATGGCCCGCGACGTAAAGCTTGTTCAGGTCGATGTCGTTCGTCAGGCGAGTGATGGCGAACTGGATGGCGACCTTGGCATTGACCAAGCCGGCCTGGGCTCGGAAAAAAGCCTTCGCCGGCCCGACATAAGCCGAGTCAGGCGCGTTATCATCATTCTCGGGAGGGAAACCATCCATTTCATAGGCGACGACGGCGAAGCCCGCCCGGGCGTAGGGAAGGTGTTCAGCGCGGTCGCCATTGCCGAGGCTCATCCCGGTGATCAGCCTGCTCCCCGCCCCGGTGATCAGCACGCAAGGCAACGATCGCGGCACGTACTTGGGGCTGGGGAGATAGACCCAGATTTTCCCCGAATGGCCCGGCGGAGTGTTGGGACCAACGGGGCTGGGGAGCTTGATTTCCTTGAACTTCACTCCCGGCTCGATTTCGCCCATCGCTCCCAGTTCGGGCAGCGTGGGCATGGTCCAAGGAGGTTCGGTCAGGGCCGCTTGGGCAGCCCCAGGGGCCGGTGATCCAAACAACTGAGCGGGGGCGGCCGGAGCGGGAGGCGGAGGTTGGTCCCGCCTCTGGCTACGGTTATAGATCGTGACGACCCGGGCACAGATCACCAGCAAAAGCAAGGTCCCCCCCACCGCCCCCTTCAGTCCAAGGAACGAAAACTCCGAGGATTTCTTTTCCTTACCAGACGTCTCGGGCTTCGCCTTCGCGGTACTCGGACCCGCGGCGGGTGTCCGCGCGGGCATCGGGACCGGCGGTGGATCGTCAAATCCGTAGACATCGTGGTTAGAGTCGCCGGCCGACTGGATCATGATCGATCGGCCGCAGCCCTTACAATTCACGGAGCGACCGATGAACTTCTCGTCGGTCTTGTAGGAACGACCACAGCCGTCGCATCGAAACGAAATCGCCATGTCGTGTCTCGAGAAGGTATGCGGGAGTGGACACTGATCGAAAGTGGGCGAATCGGAGACCTCACCTCAACGTAGAGTCCGACACCTTCCGCGTCAATGATGCACTTTCGGGACTCGTGGAACGCGCTTTGTCGTGGCTGCCCCAATGGATTCTGGCGGTTCCGTGAAACTCGCGCTTGAACGTGACACGGCGAAGCCGCGACCACGGCGTTGCAAAACGTGACCACGGACTCACGTCCGTGGTCACGCGAGCATTCCGAGTCCGTCATCACCGATCCGCGCGACTCGCCTGATGTGGTATCGTCGAGTAGGACTTTTCGAGCCAGGACGCGAGCCGCGCCCGATTCCATTAGGCGCGGCGTTCGCCGTTCCTGGGGGTCGATCGCGGAGGGGTGTTGGCATGGGTCGGTTCAGGCTGGAAACCCCCTTGGCCATCGAGATCGGCGCGGTCGTGGCGTTGTTCGTGGCCGCGCTCGGGACGCTTTGGTTGACCAGCGCCGCTGTCGTCGGGCGTGAACAACGTAGGGCGATGGCGAACACACGACTGAAATCGTGCAACGACCGGCTCGAGACCCAGGGCCAGGGCGCGCTCGCGGCCGTTCGCCAGTTCCCCGATTACATGTCGCCAGAGGATTGGTCGACCCTCGATCAGCGCCTGTCCGAGGAAGCCGCCCGCGTCCGTGAGCGGGATCCGAGTATCGAGCTTGGGTATTATGTCCCCTCGCGACACGACCGGCCGTTCATGCCCTCTCTTCCGATGGTTCATGATCGGGGCTCGACCTCCGTGGCGTCGACGGGGCCGGGGCATGACCTTTATGACTACGTTGATACCCAGGTCGACGCCGCGTTCCGAAAGGGCAACGAACTCTCCGTCGTCGAGGATGTTCCCCCCTATACGATCGCCATTCGCGCGGCCCCGGTCCGGGTAGATGGGCGCGTCGTCGCCGCCACCTGGGCGATGACCAGGCTCGTCGACCCGATCTTTCAGGACCAGTCCGCCCTGGGCTATCGGATCTTCGCCGGGCTGGCGCTGGCGGGGATCGCGCTTTCGTTGGTCCTGACCGCCCGAATGACCCGAACCGTGCGCAGGCAAGCCTCCGAGCGCGAGCGCCTGCGTGTCGAGCTCAGACGCAGCGAGCGGCTGGCGGCCCTGGGAAAGCTGCTCGCCGGGGTCGCGCACGAGGTCCGCAATCCACTCGCCGGAATCCGGGGGATCACCCAGCTCCTGGTCCGCGGGGTCGACCTGGGCGAGGAGGGCTTTGGCCACCTGATCGATGAGGTCGATCGGCTTGAGGGCATCGTCTCGCGGCTCCTTCAGTTTTCCCGCGCTGACGCCCAGGATCTCGCCCCCGGTGACCTGAGCGCCGTCGTGGCCGAGGCCGCCAAGCTGGCCCAGGACCGGGCTCGCGAACTGGGCGTTCGCGTCGAGCTCGATCTGGCCGACCAGCTCCCTCTGGTCGACATGGCGCCGCCAGCCCTGGTTCAGGTCTTTCGCAATCTCACCACCAACGCGCTCCACGTCATGTCGAGTGGAGGCGTCCTCAAGCTCTCGACCCGGCTCGACCCCGCCGCCGGCGGCGTCACGGCCAGCGTCGCCGACCAGGGACCTGGCCTCTCGCCCGATGTGCTCGCCCATCTCTTCGAGCCATTTTTCACCACCAAGCCCGAGGGAACCGGGCTTGGCCTGGCCATCGCGCGCGAGATCGCCCTCGCCCATCGCGGCGATCTGACCGCCGGCAACCGCCCAGAAGGCGGGGCCGTCTTCACCCTGACCATCCCCACCACCGGGCCCCGGAAACCCTCATGAGCGACACAACCGAACCCATCGCCACGATCCTGGTCGCCGAGGACGACCGCGCCATTCGGTTCAGCCTTGCGCGCGCCCTCAAGGGGGACGGCTATCGCGTGCTCGAGGCTGGCGACGGCGACCAGGCCCTGGCCCAGATCGAAAGCGAGCGCCCCGACGCCGTCCTGCTCGACCTCAAGATGCCCAAGCGCGACGGGCTCGAGGTCCTGGCCGCGCTCGGCTCCGCGCTCGCCGATCTGCCGGTCATCGTGATCACCGCCTATGGAGGCTCCGCCCCGGCCATCGAGGCCATGCGACGCGGAGCGTATGATTATTTGACCAAGCCATTTGATCTTGACGAGGTTCAGCTTACGCTCAAGCGAGCCCTTCGCCAGCGGGCGCTTTCCTCGGAAGTGAAGGCGCTCCGGGCCCAGGCCGGCGACGAGCTCGCCGAGGCTCGCGAGGACGCCGAACCGGAGCTCGTCGGCCAGAGCCAGGCCATGCGCGAGGTGTTCAAGTCGATCGGACTCGCCGCCGCGACCGAAGCCCCTGTCTTGATCATCGGCGAGAGCGGCACCGGAAAGGAGCTCGTCGCCGCCGCGCTTCACCGCCATTCCGATCGGGCCCAGGGGCCATTCATCCGCGTCAACTGTGGAGCGCTCCCCGAAAGCCTGATCGAGAGCGAGCTCTTCGGCCACGAGCGAGGCGCGTTCACCGGGGCCGACCGCCAGAAGCCGGGCCGTTTCGAACGCGCGGCTGGAGGTTCGATTTTCCTCGACGAGATCGGCGAACTTCCGCTGTCGGCCCAGTCGAAGATCCTTCGCGTCCTTCAACAGCGCGAGTTTGAGCGGGTCGGCGGCTCGGAAATCCTCAGGACCGACGCCCGGGTGATCTCGGCCACCCACCGCGATCTGTCCAAGGAAGTCGCCACCGGGCGCTTTCGCGAGGATCTCTTTTACCGGCTCAACGTCGCGCGGATCGTGATTCCACCACTCCGCGATCGTCCCGAGGATATCCCACCGCTCGCGGAGCATATCCTTCGCCGCGTCGAGCACAGGCAGGGCTGGGGCGAGCTCGCGCTTTCGCCGGAGGCGCTCGCGACCATTCGCGACCGACCCTGGCCTGGCAATGTCCGCCAGCTCGAAAACGCCCTCACGCGGGCGGTGATCGCCTCCAGGGGACGGACCATCCTGCCCGAGCACCTGGACGCGCTCGAACCTCTTGATCCCACGACCGACGCCACTGGCGATCCCGCCGAGGGTGTTCCGCTTCGCGCGCTCCTCGCCGAGGTCGAGCGAAAGGCCATCGAGCGAGCCCTCCGGGCTTGCCAGGGCAACCGCACCAAGACCGCCCTTCGACTCGGCATCAGCCGCCGCCAGCTCTTTGACAAAATCCGCGAATACGACCTTCATCCGTGACCAATCCCCACGCCTGGGACGAGCGATCGAATTCGGATGACGGCGTGCCCGTGGCGAGACTCACCGAATGTCCTTCAGGTCTCATGTTTTGCCAACACTCCTCCAGCCGGCCGCGACGGCGGCCACGAGGTGGCCCGACTTGGGATGCGCGGGCTCGATGTCGACGGCAAGACCGCGCGAGCGGAGCGCGGCCGAGGTCGTCGGGCCGATCGAGCCGACGACCACGCGGTCGGCGAAGGCGGCTCGCAGGCGGTCTTCCAGGCCATTGCTCGCGGCGATCTGGATGACATGGTCAACCTGCTGGGCCGCGGTGAAAAGTGCGATATCGACCTCGCGCTCGGCGATCGCGGTCAAGGCCGAGACCAGCGGCGCGAGGTCTTCGGGAAGGGCCCAGCGGTAGATCGGCACCCGGGTGACCAGAGCGCCTCGTTCCTCGAGCCCACTGGTGAGCTCGGGGACTGGCTGGCCATACTCCTGAACGGCCACGCGCAGGCCCGCGACCGGGAGCCGATCATCAATCAAGGCCAGTGTCTCGCGCCAGGTATTCGGCTCGGGCACCAGGAAATCGATCGAAACCGCCAGCGAACGGAGCGCTGACGCGGGCTTGGGACCGCGGGCGACGACCTTGACCTTGGCCAGGGCTTGGGGCCAAACTTGGTGAGGAATGCGTTCCTTTTGTGACTCGACCAGATACCGGACGCCCACGCCGGTCTCGAAGATCACGACATCGAACCTCCCGGCGAGCAGTCCGTCGACGAACGACCGGGCCTCGGAATCATCGGCGAGGGGGACTTCCCGAAGGGCGGGCGCGGACAATGGAACCCCCCCCTGCCTCGCGACCATCTCGGCCAGCGAGCCGGCCATTCGGGCCTCGAAGATCGCCACGCTCGCGCCGTCGAACGGAGTCGTTGGGCTCATGTGCGGGACTCACGGGCCGTCGAGGCAAGAAGACGCTCGGGGGAAGCGATCACGGTTTGACCGGCTAGACTTCGGCGAGTCGCGAGTTGGGAGCAATCGCCTCGACCGCCGGGACTCCCAGGCCACCAACACCACGTTGCCATCCCCGGCTGGCGTATGCAAGCCCGAGTGCCCCGCCAAGGCCGCCCATGATCGCGAACGCCAGGAATCCTCCACCAAAGCCTCCGGTCATCTGCTTGATCGTGCCCAGAAAAGTCGGCAACAGGAAGCCACCAAGCCCCCCCGCGGCCCCGACGATTCCGGTCGTCACCCCGATCTCGCGTGGAAACCGCTGGGGTACGAGCTGAAAGACCGCCCCATTGCCCATGCCCAGGGCCGCCATGGCCACGAATACCAGAAAGGTCCCAAGGGAGAGCGACGGCGGAACCGCCATCCCGACCAAGGCCATGCCCACGGCGAGGAATAGCCCCGTCAGAATCCGCACGCCGCCGAATCGGTCGGCGAGATGACCCCCAAGCGGGCGGAAGATCGCGCCGGCAAGCACGCAGATCGTCGCGACGTTGCTCGCCTCGACCTTGGACAGGCCATACTGGCTCAGGAAAAACACATTCAGGAAGCTCGCCAGACCGACGAATCCTCCAAACGTGATCGCGTAAAGCAGGCAAAACCACCAGGTCTCGCCAAGACTGAGCACATTCGCGTAGGCCGTGATCGGGCGTGGCGGCGGCTGGTCGGGGCCGTCCTGGGCGAACAACCAGAAGAGTCCCAGAGTCGCCAGCAGCGGGATTAGCGCCAGGCCGAAAACCGCGTGCCAGCCCCAATCGAGCGCGAGTCGAGGGCCGAAAAACGTGGCGAGGGCCGTGCCGCTATTTCCCGAGCCGGCGATCCCCATCGCGAGCCCCTGGAATCGGGCCGGATACCAGCGGCTCGCGAGCGGCAGGGCCGCCGCGAAGCTCGCCCCCGCCACGCCCAGGAACAGGCCCACCAGAAGCATGCTTTCAAGGCGATCAGCCCAGAGCCACCCGAGCAAAAGCGGCGGGATTGTCAGCCACATGCCCAGCATCGCGGTCGAGCGCGCTCCCACGCGGTCGGTCATGACGCCGAGGACCGGCCTCAGGAAAGCGCCCCCAAGAAGCGGAGTGGCGACCAGCAGACCTTTCTGGAAGTCGGATAGACCAAGATCGGGCGCGATCGAATTCGCGAGCGCCCCGAGGAGCAGCCAGATCATCGAGCTCACGCCAAAATACAATGTCGCGGTCAGAAGCGTCGGCATGTGGCCCGAGCGGCGGAAATCGCTAGAAGACATCCCTTTTGGGCTCCGAGTCTTGAGTCAGCGAGGCTTTCATGAAACGAGGGCGTTGGCGCATGGCATCGAGACCCGGGTGCCGCGGCTGGTCTCGGGTTTGGACGGGAGCTCGACATAGACCTGGTCGCCGTCGATCCGCACGGGAAAGACGTCGACCCGATGGGGATCGCCGCTCAAGCACTCGCCTGTCTCGAGTGAGAATGTTTTTTTATGAAGCGGGCACGCGACCTTGGGGACGCCGTTCTGGTCGCCGATCAGCCCACGCGAAAGGACGGCCTCGCGCTTGTGGGGGCACGTGTTCTGGCAGGCGTACCACTCGCCCCGGGAGTCGAACCGAAACACGGCGACCTGAGTTCCGCCATGCTCGATCGCGCGACCTCCCTCGGCGGGGAAATCGCTCACCGCCCCGGCATGGACCCAACGGAGGCCCGGCTCCGCCGTCGGCCGCGGGGCGAGCCGATCGATCGGCACGAAGTCGGCCGGCCAATCGATCGGCCGCCTCTGGCCACGCTCGGTGACGAACTCAACCCCCGGACCCGGGTCATCGGTATTGGCGAACTGCTTGAAGAAAAGCCGTTTCTCAGGATTCTCCACCACCGCCTTCCACTCGCACTCATACGAATCCACGAACGCTTGCATCTGAAGCTCGAGATCGGCCGCGACGCCAAGCCGGTCGTTGACGACCACGTCGCGAAGGAACTCAATCCCTCCCTCCAAGCCTTCGAGCCACACCGACGTTCGGGTCAAGCGGTCGGCGGTGCGAATGTAATACATCAGGAACCGATCGAGGTAACGGATGGCGGTCTCCTCGTCGAGATCCGCCGCGAGCAGGTCGGCGTGCCGCGGCCGCGAGCCACCATTGCCGCAGACGTAAAGGTTGTACCCCTTTTCAGTGGCGATCAGCCCGAAATCCTTGCTCTGGGCCTCCGCGCACTCGCGTACGCACCCCGAGACGCCGCCCTTGATCTTGTGTGGAGCGCGGAGCCCGCGATAGCGGAGCTCGACCCGCACGGCGAAACCCACTGAATCTTGCACGCCATAGCGGCACCAGCTTGAACCCACGCAGCTCTTGACCGTTCGCAGGGCCTTGCCATAGGCATGGCCGCTCTCGAACCCGGCGGCGACCAGATCGCTCCAGATCTCGGGGAGCAGATGCACCGGAGCGCCCAGGAGGTCGATTCGCTGGCCGCCGGTGATCTTGGTGTAAAGGCCGTACTTTCGCGCGACCTCGCCCAGCACGATCAGCCTGTCGGGCGTGATCTCGCCTCCAGGGACCCGCGGAACCACCGAATACAGGCCCCCTCGCTGGATATTGGCCAGGAATCGGTCGTTACTGTCTTGCAAGGTCGCGTGGGCGGGGTCGAGCACGTTCTCGTTCCAGAGGCTCGCGAGAATCGACGCGACCGCCGGCTTGCAGATCTCGCACCCATCACCCTGGCCGTGCTCGCTGATCAGTTCGCGAAAGGTCTTGATCCGTTTGATCGTCGCGATCTGATAGAGATCCTGGCGGCTGTGCGGGAAATGCTCGCAGAGCCGGTTGTCGACCTTCGCCCCCATCGCCGCCAGCTCCTCCTTGAGCACCTCGGTCACGCGCGGAACGCAGCCGCCACAGCCGCTCCCGGCTTTCGTGCGGATCTTGATCTCCGCCGCGGTCGTGAGCTTGTGGTCACGGACGACCGCGCGAATTTCTCGCTCACCGACGTTGTTGCAAGAACAGACCTGGGCGTCGTCGCCCACGCCCACGCCCAGGTCCGCTCCCCTGCCCGACGACAGCAAGGCGCCGGGGGGGATCGCGAGCGGTTTCCCACTCTTGAAGAGCCCTGAAAGCACGCCAAGGTCCGAGGCATCCCCCACCAGCACGCCCCCGAGCAGTCGCGTTCCCTCACGATTGAAGACGAGCTTTTTGTAGACGCCGCCAAAGGGGTCTTCATACGTCAGTGATCGAGCACCGTCGGACTCCGCGAAGGGATCTCCGAAGCTAGCGACGTCCACCCCCATGAGCTTGAGCCTGGTCGACGCGTCATACCCTGAAAACGTGCTTGACCCTCCCATGAGATTCGCCGCCGCGACCTCCGCCATTTCGTACCCAGGCGCGACCAATCCATAAACCACTCCCCGATGCGCGGCCACCTCGCCAATCGCGAGGATGTCGTGGTCCGATGTCCGCAGCAGGTCGTCCACCACCACCCCGCCGCGCGGTCCGACCGCGAGCCCGCAGCCTCGCGCTAGCTCGTCACGTGGTCGGATGCCGGCCGAGATCACGACCATGTCCACGCGGAGTCGATCGCCCCCCTCGAACGCGAGGCCCTCAACCTTGCCGTTTCCCAGGAATTCTCGCGTGCTTTTTCCCAGATGAACGCGAACATCGAGAGCCTCGATCTTCGCGAGCAGCGTTCTCGAGCCCGCCACGTCGATCTGACGGGGCATGAGCCTGGGCGCGAATTCGACGATGTGGGTTTCGAGCCCAAGGTCGCGGACCGCCTTGGCCGCCTCCAGGCCCAACAGGCCCCCGCCGATCACCGCCGCCGACCTCGCGTGGCCCGCGTACGCCACGATCCCCTCGAGATCCTCGATGGTCCGGTAGACAAAGACTCCGTGCTTGTCGACGCCAGGGACCTTCGGGACAAACGGGGCCGACCCCGTCGCGAGCACGACCACGTCGTAGGGGACCTCGCGCCCTTGC
>JAKBAP010000103.1 GCA_021808995.1 Planctomycetota bacterium
CCCGCCCCCCTGAGTGGCGGCCCCACCCATGATCCCGATCTCGGTGAGCGAGGCGGTCACCCCTGGCGCCACCACGAAGACGCCCGTCGAGCCGCCGCCGCTCACGGAAAGCACGTTGGCCCCCAGGCCGACGATGGCCGTGGGGATACTGGTGTTGGAGAGATCAAGCGCACCCAGCGTGGGCGAAAGGGTGATCGTCTGGGGCGTCTTGAAGATACCGCCCGAGTCGAAGGTGATGGTATTGGGCGCGGGGTTGGCGGCTTGCTCGGGGTTGGTGTTGACGCTGGCGTCGGCCCACGAGATGGCGAGTCGCAGCGTGCCTGGGTCGAGCGAGTCGCCCGTCGAGGTCACCAGGAACGACGAGCTGGCCTCGTAGGCACCGATGTCGGGGGTCGGCCCCGCATTCAGGCCGAGCGTCCCGCGGAGTGCCCCTCGCTCGTCGGTGGTGGGAACGGCGACGTTGGGGATGACGGCCGATCCGCCGTCGATGGCCGGGCTACCGGCCAGGAGCTCGATCGTTTGCTCTAGACCCCCGTTTGAGCCGAGCACCCCCAGGCCAGGGTTGGTCACGCCGACCAGATTGTGATCGAGACCATTCGAGACGCCCCCCGAGCCCCCCAGCCCGATCAGGTTGTAAGCGCTATCAAAGGCGATCGCGCCGGCGATCTGGTTGGGGACGGGGCGGGTGCTCTGACCGTTCGTGTTGAGGGCTACGATCGTGTCATAGAGATGAGTGCGAGCGCCGATGGGAATGTCGAGCCCGCCCCCCTGCCCGGTCGTGGTCGTGTTGTACGCGATCGTGGCGTTCACGGTGGTGAGGACGCCCATGTTGATCAATCCGCCGCCGGAGACCGCCGAGTTGCCCGCGATGGTGGCGTTGGTGATCAAGGTCGTGCCGGCGGATTCATTGGCGATCGCGCCGCCGCCGGATGAGGACGTATTGCCCGAAAACGTCGAGCTAGCCACCGTGAGCGAGCCCGCGTTGTCGCCACCGCCGCCGGTCGCGCCGGCACCCGTGGTCGTGTTGCCAGTGATCGTGGAGTTGGTGATCGTCAGATTCGCCGAGTTCTCGAATCCGCCTCCACTCGTGACCGCGGTGTTTGACTCCAGGATGGTCCCGCTCATGGTCGCGTTGGCGCTATTGAAGAGCCCACCGCCGGTGGCCGCTTGGTTGCCGGTGATCGTGGAATCGATCACGGCCAGTGTCCCCGAATTGGCGATGGCCCCGCCCCCGGCCGTGGCGATGTCGCTTGAGAGGGTCGACGCGCTGATCGTCAGCACGCCCCCGGTCTCGTTGGCGACGCCCGCCCCGACCGCCGCGGTGTTGGCCGTGATCAGGTCGCTCATGAGGGTGAGCGTGCCTGAGTTGTCGACGCCCCCTCCCGAGCCTGTCGTCGATCCGCCCGTGATCGTGAGCCCCTGGATGGTCGCCGTGGTCCCCGAGCCGATGGTGATCACTCCGGACCCGCCGCCGCCGCTCAAGGTGAGCTGGCTCGTCCCCGGCCCATCGATCGAGAGACCCCCCGCGGTCCCTTGCAGATCGAGAGCGCCGAGTGTCAGCGTGATGGTCTGGGGGGTGGCGAAGACGCCCTGGGTGTCGAAGATCACGGTGTTGGGGGCGGGATTGGCGATGTTGGCGGGGTTGGCGTTGACATTGGAATCGGCCCAGAGCACCGCCGTGCGCAGGGTGCCGATGGCTGTCGAATCGGTGGTTGTCTCGACCTGATAGGACGAGCTTGCCTCGTAGGCGCCGATATCGACGGTCGTCCCCGCGTTGAGCCCGGCCGGCCCGCGGAGGGCCCCACGCTGGTCCGCGGTTGGGACGACCACGCTTGGAATCGTGAGCAAGCCGCCGTCGATCGCCGGGCTGCCGGCCAATAGAGCGATGGTCGCGGTCGGCCCGCCGTTAAAGGCCAAGGGGCCAAGCTCGGGGGTCGCCACGCCGACCTGATTGGAATTCACGCCGTTAACCAGACCACCCGAGCCCCCGGTCCCGACGAGGTTGCCCATCGAGCTCGCCGAGACGACGCCGTTCGCCGCCGAGATGTCGCTGGGAAGCGTGCCGGTGGCCGCGCCGACCGTGTTCTGAGCGATCAACGTATTATAGAGCGTAGTTGTACCGGTCGGGGCCGATAGGCCGCCCCCCACTCCCCCGGTCGCGACCTGATTGAAGGCCAGGGTCGCGTTCAGGGCGGTGAATGTCCCCTCTGAGTCAACCGCGCCACCCGAGTTCGTGGCCGTGTTATCCGCGAGCGTGGTGTTGGTGATGGACATGGTCGTTCCGGACGAGGCGGCGATGGCCCCTCCCGTACCCGCGGAGTCGGTCGAGAGCGTGCTTCGGAGGATCGTGACGGATCCTCCCGCCTGGACATCGATGCCGCCGCCGATCCCTGACCCCGCCGAATCGCCGGCCAGGACACTGTCGACCACGGAGGTCGCGCCAATGGCGAAAATCCCCCCGCCGGCGAAGGTCGCCGTGCTGGAATCGATCGTGCTCTGTGAGACCGTCAGGCTCGCGGACGCCGCGATGGCGCCTCCCATGGACAGTGAGGAATCTTCCGTAAAGGTGCTCGCCGTGATGGTCGCGACGCCATCCACCTCAATCGCGCCTCCCTGCGAAATCGAGCTGTTGAGCCCGAACGTCGAGCCCGAAACGGTCAGGGCGAGCGCCATGATCGCCCCCCCCTCGGAGCTCGCGGTGTTGCTCGAAAACGACGTATTCGTGACCACCAGCGTCGTGGCCGAGTCGATGGCTCCGCCAAACTGTGCGCTGTCGCCGGTGAAGGTCGAGCCGGAAATGGTCGCCGCCTGCGAGGCGTCGATCACGCCGCCGTTCAGGGTGGCCGTATTCTGGCTGAACGTGCTCCCGGAGATCGTGAGCGGAGCCTCGGCGAGGATCACCCCCCCCTGAACGGAAGCCGTATTGCCCGTCGCGGTCACGCCTGAGAGCGTGAGAATCCCCGTGCTGTTGCCGTAAACCGCCCCACCCTGGCTCGCGCTGTTGCCGCTCAGGGTGTCGTTGGAGAGGGACAGAGTTCCTTGATTCAGCACCGCGCCGCCGATCGTGGAGGAGCCGTCCTCGAGCGTGACGCCGGAGATCGCGGAGGTCACGCCCGTATCGACGGTCACGATCTCGCTCGTGAAGTTCCCCGAGATGGCGACCCCGGCCGCGCCTGGTCCCGCGATCGCGACGCCGACGGCCGTGTTCGTGAAGACCAAGGGGCCATTCAGGAGCGTGATGGTCTGGGGCGAAACGAAGGCCCCCTGGGTATCGAAGACGGCGGTATTGGGGGCGGGGTTGGCGAGGTTTTCAGGATTGGCGTTGGTGCTGATATTCGCCCAGGCGATGGCCGACCTGAGCGTGCCGGCGTCGGTTGTATCGGCGGTCGAGGTCACCATGAACGACGAGCTGGCCTCGTACGCGCCGATGTCAAACGCGCTGCCGGCGTTGAGCCCGGCCGCGCCCCGGACCGCCCCACGTTGGTCGAGGGTGGGGATGGTGAAGCCGACGACCTGGGCCACCCCCGCGTCGATGGCGGGGCTGCCTGAGGATAACGCGATTGTCTCGTTCTGGCCGCCGTTATTCGCGAGGCTGCCCAGGCCTGGGTTCGCGACGCCGACGAGATTGAAATCAACGCCATTGACCAGCCCGCCCGAACCTCCGGTCCCGATCAGGTTGTTTTGGGTGGTCGCGGTGAACGCTCCGCCACCGCTCACGGCGATATCGCTCGCGACCGCGCCGTCGGTGTTGGTGGCCACGATCGTGTTGATGAGGGTGGCCAGGCCCCCTCCCAGGTTCAGGCCCGCTCCAGTGGTCGCGTTGTTGTCCGCGATCGTGACATTGATCAAGACCAGGAATCCCCCCTCGGTCGAGACCCCCGCGCCGGCCCTGGCCTGATTGAGGGCCAGGGTATCGTTAACCGCGGTGAGCGTTCCCGAGTTGTCGATCGCGCCGCCGTTCCCGGTCGCGGTCTCGCCCTGAATGGTCGAGTCGGTCAGGGTCGCGGTTCCCGAGTTTTCGACGCCGGCCCCCGCCCCGGCCGTGTCGCCCGAGAACGTGACATTGGTCGTGCTCAGGATCCCCAGGCTGTTATTGATCGCCCCCCCCTGGGTCGTCGCCGTGTTTCCCGAGAAGTCGACGTAGGTCAGCGTCGCCGACCCCGCGGCCAGGATGTCGACTCCCCCCCCGTTCGCCCCGCTGTCGCCAGTGAACGAGGACTTCGTGAGCGTGAGAATCCCGCTCGCCTGCGCGATCCCGCCCCCCGCGGCCGTCGCGGTATTCGTCGTGAAGGTCGATTGCGAGACCGAGAGGCTCCCAGACGAAAAGACCGCGCCACCGTCTTGGGTGGTGGTATTCAGGCTGAATGTCGACGTCCCGAGCGTGAGCGAACCGCCGATTTCATCGATCCCACCACCGCTTTGCGTGGCCGAGTTGGAAGTGAAGCTGGTGCCCGTCACCGACGCCTGGCCGGAAACGGCGAGCCCTCCTCCCAGGACCGCTCTGTTGAACGCGAACTGGCTGGTCGCGACCGTGATGCCCGCGGTCGCGTCGATCCCGCCCCCAGTCCCAGCGGTGTTTCCGTTAATCTGGCTGGTGGTCACGGATGTCGTGCCCAGCGCGATCGCGCCGCCGCCATCCTGGATCGCTCGATTCCCGAAGAGGGTGACGTTCGTGAGCGTGAGCGGTCCCACCGCGTCGATGCCGCCGCCGTTCGTCGCGTTGTTGTTGCTGAGGGTTAGGTTCTGGGCCACCAAGGCACCGTTCGCGAAGATGCCCCCCCCCAAGGTCGCGTTGCTGGACGAGACGACGATGTTGGAAAGTGTCGCGGTGGCGTCGTCGTAGATCCCGCCCCCGGCCCCGGTGGCGTTGGCGCCGTTGTTTCCATGTAGCGCGGAGCCGCCGACACCGCCGAATGCGCTATCGTTTTGCAGGGTGGTCGACCCATCGAACGTGATGGTGCCCACCGCGAGATAGAATCCCCCCCCCTTGCCGGCCGCGCCGGCCCCCCCCGCGCCGATGCCGCCGGTACGACCCCTGGTGTTGGCAGCGCCCCCCGCTCCGCCAGCGCCGCCGGCCCCTCCCTGGGCGACCATCGATCCGACCGAGGCCGAGGAGTAGGTGACCTGGCCCCCCTTCAAGTAGATCGCCCCGCCGAAGGCCTGGCCTCCGCCGCCACCGTTCCCGCCATCGCCCCCCTCCTTGCCCTGTGAGCCGCCGCGGCCCCCAGCGCCCCCGATTCCACCAACTCCCCCGACCGCTTGATCCGAGAACACACGGCCGCTGACCACCGTCAGGGAGCCCCCCGCCACGTAGATCGCGCCTCCGGCCGCCGATCCCCCTCGTCCACCCCCTCCGCCCGCCGCGCCCGAGAACGGGATCGGAACGAAATGACCGCCGCTCGAGAAGCCCGCCGCCGCCCCCGCGCCGCCGACCCCGCCGACTCCACCCTCGGCTTGATCGTTCGACAGGCTTGAATGGACCAGTGTCACGCTGCCGCCCGCCAGGTAGATGCCTCCTCCCTGTGCACCGCCGCCGTTACCGCCGTTGCCACCCGTCGGGATCGCGCCCGTACTCCCGCTCGAACCTCGAAAATACGTCCCCCTCGCCCCCGTCACGCCAGCTACCCCCGCCGCGACATCCGATCGAAGCGCGGCCGACGTGAACGAAACCGCCCCTCCCTCGACCAGGACGCCACCACCCACGGCCGGGTTCCCCGGTAACGTCAATCCCCCCGAATTGACCGCGCGGCCCCCCTCCAGGGTCAGGTCCTGAAAGGATAGCCTCAAATTCGGATTCGCTCCCACCGTTCCCAGAACCGTGAACAGACGATCGCTGACGGTCGTGGTGACCACCGAGGTTGCCGATCCCTGCCCCACGACATCAATCGTCTTTTGAGCCAGGCCCGAGGTGTTCTGGACCACGATCTGGCCGGTTTCCGCGAACTGAGACGTATAAACAAGATTGAGAATAGCGGTCGGGTCGGCGCTCGACCCCGCCAGGGCGAAATCGTTGCGCAGGCTCTGGTCGATGGGCATGGGATAATAGACGCCGACCCCCGCCGTCGCCGCCTGGGCCACCGTCACGCTGGAGGTCGTGAGGGTGGTGATCGTCGTCCCACCACTACTCACGACGATCTGGAAGACATAGGGCGTCCCGCTCGAGAGCTGGCTGAGCGAGAGTCCGTCGAAGACCCCGACGCCATTGTTGAAGGTGATCGAGACCTGGTTGAAGCTCGCCCCGGCCGGGCCCGAAAGCATCGAGATCACCCCCGTACCGTCGAAGCCAAGCGCGACATTCCCCGACGCGTTGGTCGCCGTCACGACGGTGCCGAAGTACCCGCCTTGAACCACGCTCGACGGAGGCTCGATGGTGATCGAGGCCGCCGTGGCCACGCCGGCGCTGACCATGTCGGGAATCAGCAAGTTCGCGACCGGCGACCCCCGGCCGGTCACCAGGTCGTAACCTGGCCCCGCGTTATAGCCGTTATATCCAACCGTGATGTCATGAAAATCCGATGCGGGCAAGGCGTAAAGCGCGGGAAGGGTCTGGGTGGGTCCGTTCATCGGGTGTTCGCCCGCGATCACCCGCCCCTGATCGATGATCGCCATGAGCCCAGCCCAGGTGGGCGAGGAGAGGCTCGTTCCGCCGACCGCCTCCCATGGCGTGGTCGAGCCGTTGTCGTACGGGTCGTAGACCGCGACCCCGGTCGCCGGGTCGGCGTTCGAGGAGACATCCGGAACGTTGCGGAAACCCGTCGTCTGATAGGGCTGCTGCCACACCGGCTCGCTGTAGGTGTTACTGATTCCACCCCCGGAGGCGCAGCTCGGGCAGAAACTGTCCGAGTTATAGCTCCACCCAGTTTCGCTCGCCCACTGATTGCTCCCATTGAGCAACAGCTTCGTCCCACCCACGGCCACGACCAAGGGGGAGATCGAGGGATAGTTGGGCGCGTCCCCAGGATTCGCCCCGTGGTCGCCCGTGGACGCCAGGAAGGTCGTGTACGGATTGATGCTGAGCGCGGCCTGAAGATATTGCGCGTCCAATTGCGGCTCTTGCGACCCCGCCCCGTTAAACTCGAATGGGCCGCCAAAGCTCATCGACACCACCGAGGCACCCATCGTGGCCGAGGCCGTATAGGCCGCCTGCATCAGATCGCTGAAATTCGAGCTGTTGGCCTCGACAAGGTCGATATTCGCCGCCGGCGCCATCGCGTGCGCCCACTCGACATCAAGCGCGATTTCGGTTCCCCAACCCTTAATCGGCCCGGGCAGGTTCGTTCCCCCCGTCTGATTGACCATCTTGAAAGTCGGCGGATTTTGAAGCCCAAACGTCTGGTCGAAAACCTGGAGAGCGCTCCCGACGAAATTCGAACCAGTCGGCTGGAAACTCGGATTGTTCCCCGCGTCGATCACCGCGATCGTCTGCCCCGAACCGTTCCCCGTGACCGCCCCAAACGTCACCAGGTTGACCCCGTAGGCCGTCTGCATCTGGATCGGCGTGTAACCCACCGGCGACGACGACTGATTGGGCCGGAACCGGCCGTTCGAGCCCGCCACCGGAACCATGTCGACCTTGTACCCGGGGACCATGATCAGCCCCCCCTGTGACAAGACCAGCCGCGCCTCCAGATCCTCAAGACAAGGACGAACGATAACGCGCGCATGACCACGACCGCCCAGTGGGCGACTCGATCGCTTACGTGAAGACATGGTGTAGCTTCCCTGGTGCGAAAAAAACGATGGATGAATACCGCGATCACTCACGATGCGACTTGCAAACCAATCCGCCTTGCCCCACCCAAACCTCGGAACGCGGGCGGGGCCGTCGTCAACGACCTCCCGCCCAACGCATCAGGCACAGGATAACCCTGCTCAAACCACGACGAGCGATCCCACCCAAACCAATCGCGACACGCTTTGTCGCCGTATCGCCCCCTCATCTCATTTCATGTCCAACCGAAACAGAAACCTATCGGAAGACCGCGTAAAATGTACAAGATACGTAGTCTGCGCTTGGTTGTTCCGGAAATCAAGAGTCTGCACCAAATGCCGATTAAAAGGACCGGCTGAGGCTCTTGGATTTCAATTCGGATGACGATGAGGCAAACAGAGCGATCATTAGTGCGTGGGTGATGGGGTCTTGTCGAGGGGTTGGCGACGTTTTTTTCCAAGTTTTCCTGACATCAGGGATTCGAGGCCAGAAAGGCCTCTCGGTGGGTGGGGTCCGGAAACCAGAATCTGCGCCCGTCGCGAGCGAGCTCATGGCGGGGGTCGCCGCGGACTAAAAGCCCGGAATCACGGAGGCAATGAGGGCAAAACCCTTGCTCCGCGACGTCGACGGCGGCGAAGCGAATCGGCGTCTTGAGAAAAAGGTCGCGGTCCGCCGCCGAGCCGCAGAGGTAGAGCCGGCCACCGAAAACCACCCCAAATCTTGGGTCACCCTCGCGGGTGAGTCCGCGCTCGACCTGGCTGACCGGGCAACGCCCCTCGTTCACCGGGATGAACCGCTCAGGCGATCCGATAAACCGCTCCTGGTGTTCCTTTGACGCGAATCGATACGTTCGCCCTTCGTGAACCAAGGTGAACGCCGGCTTGCCGGCGACGATCTTTCGGTCGACGATCAGGCTGACCGGGCAATATCCCTTGAGCGCGAGCACGGGCGAGTCGGCGGTGGATTCCGTCCGGTCGATGGCTTCCTTGGCCTGTTTGGCGAGGGAGCTCTTGGCGGAGGCGGGCCGTTCGCGACGGGCCTGCTTGAGGAAATCGACAAGTTCCACGGGGCTCAGGTAACCCTGGTGGATCGCCACGATGGTGCGATCCGAGGCCACGACCACCGTCGCCGGCAGTCCGGTGATCTGGAACCCGACCGCGAGCTGCTCGTGGACGTCCGAGCGAAGCCTGAGCGGTACGAAATTGGTCCGCGACTGCTTGATCACCTCGGCCGCGGGAAAGGAGTCGCGCTCCATCCTGCGGCAGTTCGGGCACCAGGGGCCAGTGAACTGGATCCA
Organism: Planctomycetota bacterium; assembly: GCA_021808995.1. Lineage (GTDB taxonomy): Bacteria > Planctomycetota > Planctomycetia > Isosphaerales > Isosphaeraceae > JAKBAP01. Next base: position 9,009 of record JAKBAP010000103.1, read on the forward strand.
GAGCAGCCGATCCGCCGAGCGGGCCTCGGCCAGGGCAGTGCCGTAATCGTCGCGCCAGGAGACCGACTCGGGCTCGGCCGCGATCCCGCCGACCGGGGCGAGCAGGAAAAGGGCCGCGAAAGCCGGAAAAAGCAACGAGCGACGGCGAGAAGGGGGCGTATTCATCGAGCATCTCCTCATGTCGAGGTGGACACGTGGTGTTACGAAAGAAGCCGCGCTAGGGTAGCGCACTCCTTCCGTGGAGATGCCATCCAAATTCGGATCCGCGATCGACCAGACCACGATCAGGGGGGCCGTTTGGGAAACGACCCGAGGACGCGATCGCGATCTTGATGGTGTTATCGTCGCGACCACGACCCAGACTTGACCAAAGCTGGCCTGGACTCGCGCGGGCACCCGTCACGACCGCCAGGATGCGCCCGATCGTCCTCACCGTGAAAGAACTGGTGATACGATTTCACCTGATTAGCGAGAGCGTCGTGTGTGACGTAGGGCCAGGGGTGGTTGAAGGATTTCGGTGAGCAGCGCGAGTTCGCGAAGCCGGTCCGGGGCGGAGAGGGCGGAACGGATTTGCTCCATGGGGACGCCCTTGGGGCGCTCGGCCGCTTTTTCGGCGGCCAGGGATGAGCTCGCGCGGGAGAGCGGGATCAGGAGCGGGGTCAGAGGAGACGACAGGGGAGTGATTTCGAGCGGACGGGTCTTGGCCTCGGCCATCGACTGATTCACCAGGCTGGAAAGCGCCCGGGGAGCTTCATTCGGCGGGACCGCCGGCCGCGTCCCGGCTGCCGGCTTGCCCTTCGTGTTCCGCGCAGGCTTCGCCGCGCGTGGCGCCTGTCGCGCGGGCGAGGGCTCGCTCCGTCCCCCGGCCCGGCGTGGTTCGTCGGCATCGCCCAGGACCAGGATCCCCTCGTCGCCGCTCGCCCCCCGACCAAGTCCTGAAAGGGGCACCGGCCGCGGCTTTTCGAGCGGCCGAGGACGCGTCGGCGGACCACCCCAATCTCGCGAGGGTGACGGCCGCGCCTCGGTCGGCCGATTCATGGGCCGAGGGGGCGAACCCCCCCCACCGGGGCCCGGCCGGCTGGGACGCGGCGGCAACGGCTGCGCGTCCCGATTCAGCAACGACGTGAGCGCCCAGATCGCCAGAAACCTCAGCGGCACGATGAACGGAAACAGCGAGTCCAAGCGCATCCCAGATCCTCCGACGCTCAATTCCCCGCGTTATTGTCTCGACGCGGGCCCCCTGCGATCGCGCTACGCATCTCCGTGTCGGCCTGCACGTTGCGCAGATTGTAATAGTCCATCGTGCCCAGGTGCCCCTTGCGAAACGCCTCGGCGATCGCCATGGGAACCTCGGCCTCCGCCAGCACGACCTTGGCCCGGTTTTCCTGCACGGCCGCCTGCATTTCTTGCTCCTTGGCCACGGCAAACGCGCGCCGTTCCTCGGCCTTCGCTCGCGCCACCCGGGTATCGGCCTCGGCCTGAAGGGCCTGCAGGTTCGCGCCGATGTTGTCGCCCACGTCGATGTCGGCGATGTCGATCGACAAAATCTCGTACGCGGTCCCGGCGTCGAGCGAATTCTCGAGAACCCGCTTCGAGATCGTGTCGGGCTTCTCGAGCACCTTGAGGTGAGTCTCCGACGAGCCGATCGCGTTCACGATCCCCTCGCCCACGCGGGCGATGATCGTCTCGTCGGTCGCGCCACCGACCAAGCGATCAAGGTTGGTCCGTACCGTCACCTTGGCCTTCACCTTGAGCTGGATGCCGTTCTTGGCGACACCGTCGATCGTGTTCCGCCCCGAGCTCGGGTCCGGGCACGGGATGACCTTGGGATTCACGCTCGTCTGCACCGCCTCGAGCACGTTTCGACCGGCCAGGTCGATCGCCGCCGCTCGCTTATACGACAGCGGAATATCGGCCCGATTGGCCGCGATCAGGGCCCGCACCACGTTGGGCACGTTCCCACCCGCCAGATAATGGGCCTCGAGCGCTCGGGTCGTCATGCCGTCCTTCTCGGAAAGACCCGCCTGATAGGCCATGATCTTCGACCGCACGATGATGTTGGGATTCACCTTGCGCAACGACATTCCGACCAGCTCCCAGATCGTCACGTTCGCCCCGGTCATCCGGGCCTGGATCCAGAGATTGAAATACTTGGCCAGGAAAATGCCGGTGATCATGGTGATCACGGCGATGGCGATGAACATGAAGAGCACGTAGGTCGACCACGGGCTGGCGGCGTTTTGAGCGATCAGGATCACGTTAGGGTGGCCTCTCGTATTCTGGACATTGCTGGTGCGAATTTGGGAGAGAATCGCCCCGCGTCGTCTCGGCCCACCCGCGCCGGTCGTGACGACCAGGTGGTTTGGGTGTTTCGCGGGTAACCACTCCCTTAGTGTATCCAATCCCGCCAACCCCACGCCATTGACTGCCGGCGCGGAATCGCTTGGCCGGGAGACCGGAGACGGGTTGGGCCGCCGTGGATACGGGTTCAGACGATCTTCTTGACCACGACCCTGGTCCCCTGGACGTCGACGACCTCGACCAGGGAATCAGGCTCGACGAAGGCCCCGGCCGCGGTGACGTCGATCACCAGGCTGCCGAACCGCGCCTTGCCGGTGGGGCGCAGGGGGGATGTCGAGCGCCCGGTTTCGCCGATCAGGAAGGTCAGCGATTCGTAACCCTCGAGCCCCATGCGGCCGGGCTCGACCTCGGGCTCGGCCGCGATCCAGGGCTCGGGCTTCAAGACCAGGCGATTGAGCAACGGGAGCGACGGCAAATACCGGCCGACCGCGACCGCCCCCGTCACCACGGCCGCCAGGACGCCCGTGACTTGCAAGAGGGTGTGGCCCATCTCCCGGTATTCGTAATCCTTGGTCGGCCACGTAAACGTGTGGCTGGCCATCACGATGCTGGTGACCATGAGCAAGATCCCAGCCATGCCAAAGATGCCAAAGCCGGGAAACACGAACAGCTCGAGCCCCAGGCTCACGATCCCGATCAAGAACAGGATAATCTCGAGCTGGTCGGCGGTTCCCGAGAGATAGTGGCTCCAGAAAAAGAGCAAGAACGCGAGTGCCGAGGTAATGGCCGGCAGCCCGATGCCCGGGAGCTTGAACTCAATCACGAGCATGAAGACGCCAATGAACAGAAGCAACCAGCTCACGTAGCGATCGGTGAGCAGGGCGGCGAGGGAATCGATCCAGCTTGGCCCGTCGACGCGGATCGACTGGCCGCGAAGGCCATAGAGCCCCTTGACGTCCTCGACCTCGGCCACGACCTGGCCCAGGCCAAACGAGGCGGCCTCGTCGGCCGAGAGGGTAAGGGTGGTGCCGGCCGGCTTGCTGATCTGGATCAACTGGTAACGCCCCGGCTCGGCCTCGAGCTGGGATCGCAGCAAGAGCCGCGACCCGCCGGTCCGGGTGTCTCGCGCCTCGAGGATTTCGACGCTGGGGTCGACCATGGCGACGCCGATGGCCTCGGGCCGACCCATCTCGCGTGAGAGCAGGCCGGCCTTCTTGGCGAGGCCGGCGATCAGGGCCGGCGAAAGGTCGTGAAACTCTCCGTTGCGACCGGTGATCGACTGGGTGACGTCGCCGATCCGGGCCCCTTTCTTGAACACGATCTCGCGGCAGGCGAGCGGAATCAGGGCGGCCAGCCCGAGCGCCCGGTCGTTCACGTAGCAGACGGTCTTCACGTCCTTGACCGAGGCCAGGGCGTCGGCCAGCCCGTCGACCGCGACCTCGCTGCCGCCGGGGCTGTCGATTTCGATGAAGAGCAGGTTGACCTGATCCTGCCGCGCTTGCTCGAGCCCCCGCGTGATATAAGACAGCGCCAGCGCGTCGATCGGTCCCTCGAGCTTGATCCAGCCTGGCTGGATCTTTCGCCCCAGGGTGGGGTCGTCGACCACGGCACCGCCGCCGATCTGGTAGAGGGCCGCGACCTCGGCCGGAGTCTCGGCGGTCCGCTTGCAAAAGCCCTCCTGACGGGCCCGGGCCGCGCTCAAAACCCCGCGCCGACCCCCCTCCCAGGCCGGTTGGTCCTCGACCACGTGGTGCGACTCAAGGAATTTGGGCATCCGCTCGGCCAGCACGTAATGGAGCGACTTGTCGGCCGTCCGGGCCAGGCGCAAATCGGCGTCGCGATCGAGCATCCCGAGCAATAAATCGGGATCCCGGGTCTTGCGAACCGCCAGGAACTGGATTGGCCCCTTGAGGGCCTGATCGACGGCCTCCCCCTCGGGGGTGATCGGGCCTAGGGTCGCCCGCGAGCCCATCACGATCTCGGTGCAGGCGACGATCGGCAAAACGGCGTAGCCCGACATGGGCCTGGGCGTGTAGGCGACTGTGAGCTTGGCCCCGGCCAGCTCACGGGAGATCAAGGTGGCCAGGTCATAGCTCGCGCCAAACGAACTCTTGCCCGGGGCGGTCTCGCCAGGCTGGAATTCAAAGACCAGGATCGGCCTGGTTCCCTTGGTCTCGCCGGCTTTCTGATCGACCAGTTGGCGGGTCGCGGCCTGGACGCGCTCGTAGGTCTCGTGTGTGATGGGCTCGACGA
>JAKBAP010000104.1 GCA_021808995.1 Planctomycetota bacterium
ACCACCGCCCAAAATGCCGCACTGTCTCCAGCCCGAAGATCCCACGAAGATCCCAGACATCCATCTTTCGCAGCCCGACCAACATGATCACCGTGCCAGTGATGAACAAGAATACCAAGTCGGTCTTGCCCGTCAAGACCCGAGTCGGACAGGCTGCGAAAGATGGATGTCTGGGATCTTCAAACCAGTTTTGGCCTTCGATGTTGGAATCAATGGATCGAGACACGCCCATTCTTAATCGCTGACTTCGTGCCGCTTCATGTACGGACCTCCTTTTCCAAACGCGGTTTATCAGCTATTGTCCAGTTCTAAAACAGAGCCTAGACTCGAAACCAGGAGAGAGAATGGCGGGACATGGAGCTGGCGATCATCGGCCTCTCGAAGGACGTGACGATTGGAGACCTTGAGCAAGGTAGTCGTGTTGTCGGTCGGCGGCTCCCTGGGGGTCAACGCCCGGTATTGGCTGGGCGTCTGGATCAGCGGGTTCGCGGGTCCGAGGTTTCCGTGGGCGACGTTCGTGATCAACGTCAGCGGCTCGTTCGCGATTGGGTTCTTGACCTTCGGGCTCGCGCGGTGGCTGCCGCATCCGAATCTGCGGCTGTTGCTACTGACTGGGTTTCTGGGGGGTTATACGACGTTTTCGACCTTTGAATACGACCTGCTGGCGCTCTGGGAGCGGGGCGAGCACCGGATGGCGGCGGCGAATTTGTTTGGGAGCGTGGGGCTGGGGTTCGCGGCGGTTTTGCTCGGGACAGCGCTTGCTCGCGGGATCAGCGAGCCCAGACGCTCGACGGCAGGCCCAACGCCCCGGTCGGTCGTGGCCGAGCCTGAGCCGCGAAAGGCGGGCGATCATGATCACCTCAAGTGAGGCCGCCTGGCTCAGGGTCTATGTCGGCGGTGACGATTGCATCCACGGCGCGCCCGTCTATCGGGTGATCGTCGAGTCGGCGAGACGGCTGGGGCTCGCTGGGGCCTCGGTTTTTCCGGCGATCATGTCGTATGGCGCGCGTCGGCGATTTCATGACGTCGAGAGCGAGTATTCGTCGTTCCAGATTCCCGTGATCATTGATGTGATTGATTCACCAGAACGGGTGGAGGCCGCGGTTCGCGAGATCGCGCCCCTCATGTCGGGCGGGCTCCTGACCACGAGCCCCGCCTGGGTGGAGCGCTGGGTGAATCCGGAGGGTAAGTGGGATGGCCCAGGGGGCGATGAGAAAAACATCCTAATACATGAGGATTCCACGATGAAAGGCGACGAATCGCGGCGGCGGGTGACGGTCTATTTCGGCAGCGCGGATGTGTGGGAGGGTCGTGGGCTGGGAACGACGATCCTGGAAAAATGCCATTCCATGGGCCTGGCGGGGGCGACACTGTCGAGGGGAGTGATGGGGTTTGGCCATCGCTCGGTGATCCATCGGGCTCATTTCCTGGGACTTTCGGACGACCTGCCCGAGAAGATCGAGGTCATCGATCATCCGGCGGCCTGTGATCGGCTGGTGCGGGAGATCGAGGGGATGATCAGCGGCGGGCTGGTGGTGGTTGAGGACGTGCGGGTGGTTTCCAGGGGTCAGGCCGGCCCGACGCCGGGGGCGGGTGGTTGATCTTGGGGTGGTGGGGCGGGCTGATCCTGGTGCCTTGCCCGCTGGGCCGCGAGCGGGTCGGTGATGAGGCGGGCACCTCGATCGAAGGTTACGTAAGACCAGGCCCATTGGATGAAGACGACCAGACGGTTGCGGAATCCGATCAGGAAGAGAATGTGGACGAAGAGCCAGAGGAGCCAGGCGGGAAGACCCGACGTTTTGATGGGGCCGATCTGGGCGACGGCCGCGCCCCGGCCGATGGTGGCGAGGAGGCCCTTGTCGCGGTAGTGGAAGGGAGCGCGGGGCTCTCCGCGGAGGGTTGCGAGGAGATTCTGGACCGCGTGCGCGCCCTGTTGCATGGCGGCCGGGGCGACGCCGGGGACGAGTGATCCTTCTTGCTCGATGTGAGCGAGATCGCCGATCACGTAAATGTTTTCCGATCCTGGCGCCAGGAGCTCGGGTGTGACGATCACGCGTCCCACCTGGTCGAGGGGGACGTTGAACGAGCGGGCGATGGGGGAGGCCTGGACCCCCGCGGCCCAGAGGATGGTTCGGGCGGCGATCCGCTCTCCGCCGACGGTGAGGCCGGAGTCGTTGATGTCGGTGGCCCGGACACCGGTCCAGACGGTGACACCGAGGGTCTCGAGCTGTTGGCGGGCGGCGGCCGAGAGATCCTCGTCGAAAGCGGGGAGGACGCGGGGGCCGGTCTCGACGAGGATCACGCGAGTTGAGGCGGTGTCGATCGCGCGGAAATCGCGTGCCAGGGTTTGTCGGGAGACCTCGGCGAGGGTGCCGGCGAGCTCGACGCCGGTCGGTCCGCCGCCGACGATCACGAAGGTCATGGACGCGCGGCGGCGAGCGAGGTCGGTCTCGCGCTCGGCGAGCTCGAATGCGAGCAAGACGCGCTGACGGATCACGAGGGCGTCGTGCAGGGTCTTGAGCCCTGGGGCGCTAGCGGCCCAGTCGTCGTGTCCGAAATAGGCGTGGCCAGCGCCCGTGGCCACGATCAGGATGTCGTAATCGAGCGAGCCGTCGCTCAGGATCACTTGGTTCGAGGCCGTGTCGACGGCGACGGCTTCGGCGAGGACGACCGAGACGTTGCGCTGGCCGCGAAAGATTCGGCGGATGGGGGCGGCGATGTCGGCCGGGCTCAGGGCCGCGGTCGCCACCTGATAGAGCAAGGGCTGAAAAAGATGGTGGTTGGAACGGTCGACGATTGTCACGCGAACCGGCGCTCGCTTGAGGGCTCTCGCGGCCGCGAGGCCGCCGAACCCCGCCCCGAGGATCACGACTCGCGGCTCGGGGGGGGTGGTGGTCATGACCGGCCGGTCCGAGGACGCGGGCGCGTCCGATCGTGGCGGCGTTCGAGGATCGTGTCGTTCACTTGCGATCGCCCTTGCCGAGCAGGTACTCGGCCTCTGGAGGGCCCCATCCGCCGGGATCGTAGAAATGGATCGGAGAGGCGTCGCCGAGCACGGGATCGACGATCTTCCACTGGGCCTCGACGATGTCGGCCCGTGAGAACAGGCTAGAGTCGCCGGCCATCGCGGCCTGGAGCAAGCGCGCGTAGGGGGGGACCTCGTCGACCGGCTGATGGCTGGCGATGAGCTCGACCGGGCGGATCTCGTCCTCGGCGCCCTCCTTGCGGACGACGGCCCCCATCGCGATCAACTCCTCGGGATTAAATTGGAATCGCATATAGTTATGCGAGTGATCGAGTGGTTGGGTGGCGAAGAATCGTTGTGGGGGTGAGTGGAACTGGACGACGACCTCGGTGATGGTCTTGGCGAGTCGCTTTCCCGCGCGGATGAGGAAGGGGACGCCGGCCCATCGCCAGGAGTCGACCTCGAGTCGGACGGCGGCGAAGGTTTCGACGGTGGAGTCGGCGGCGACTCCATGCTCGGCGCGATATCCGTGGTATTGTCCGCGGACGACGTCCTCGCGTTCGATGGGACGGATGGCGTGGAGGACCTTGACCTTTTCGTCGCGGACGCCGTCGGGTGAATTACTGCCTGGGGGTTCCATGGCGAGCATGGCGACGACCTGGAGCAGGTGATTTTGGACGACGTCCCGGATCGCGCCGGCCTCTTCATAGAATCCGCCGCGCCCCTCGACGCCGAAGCTTTCGGCCATGGTGATCCGCACGCTTTCGACGCAGTCGCGGTTCCAGATTGGCTCGATGAAGCGGTTCGCGAAACGGAAGCAGAGGATATTGAGGACAGGCTCCTTGCCGACGTAGTGGTCGATGCGAAAGATGCGGGATTCATCGAACCGCTCGAGCAGGATTCGATTGAGCTCGTGGGCCGACGCGCCGTCGCGACCGAAGGGCTTTTCGACGACGATCCGCGCGTCCTGGGCGCATCCCGATTCGGCCAGGTGGCGGGCGACCGCGCCGAAGAGGCTCGGTGGGATCGCCAGGTAATGCAGGGGGCGCTTGGCCGAGCCGATCGCTTGCTTGAGCTGGGCGAAGGTGGCGGGGTCGTTATAGTCGCCATCGACGTAACGGAGCCGTTCGAGGAGCTTCGCGAAGGCCTTTTCATCGACTCCGCCGTGGGTCGCCAGGCTGTCGCGCGCCCGCGAGACGAGTTGGGAGAGCGACCATCCCGACTTGGCCACGCCGACGATCGGCGCGTCGAGATGACCGTTCTTGATCAGGTGCTGGATCGCGGGGAAGACTTTCTTGTAGGCCAGATCGCCGCTGGCGCCAAAAAACACCAAGGCATCGGATTGGGTCGCGGACATGCAATTTGCTCCGTGGGTCAGATTTTCTTCTCGAGGTGGCCGCCAAACGCGAATCGCATCGCGGAAAGCAGACGGTCGGCGTACTCGTTGGCGCCGCGCGAGCTGAACCGGGCAAAGAGAGCCGCCGAGAGAACGGTCGCCGGGACGCCCTCGTCGATCGCGGCGTCAACCGTCCAGCGCCCCTCTCCCGAATCGGACACGTGGCCGGAGAACTCGGTGAGATCGTCGCTTTTGTGCAGGGCCTGGGCGGTCAGGTCCAGGAGCCACGAGGCGACGACACTGCCGCGCCGCCAGACCTCGGCGATCTCACCCAGTTTGAGTTCGTATTGATAGTGCTCGGGATGGCGTAGGGGGGTGGTCTCGGCGTCGATCTCATGCTGGCCGAGGCCGATCCCCGCGTGCCTGAGGATATTGAGCCCTTCGGCATACGCGGCCATCAGGCCATATTCGATTCCGTTATGGACCATCTTGACGAAATGGCCCGCGCCGTTGGGTCCGCAGTGCAGATAACCCTGCTCGGCCGGGGCCGGCTCGCCCTCGCGGCCGGGTGTCCGCTCGACCGTCCCCACGCCGGGGGCGAGCCCCTTCCAGATAGGGTCCAGTCGCGCCACCACGTCGGGCTCGCCACCGATCATGAGGCAATAACCACGCTCGAGACCCCAGACCCCCCCGCTCGTCCCGACGTCGACGTAGTGAATCGACTTGGACTTGAGTTCGGCGGCCCGGCGAATGTCGTCGTGATAATGCGAATTACCTCCGTCGATCACGATGTCGCCAGCCGACAACAGCGGGGTGAGCTTCCCGACCGTCTCGTCCACCAAGGCCGCGGGGACCATCAGCCAGATCGCGCGGGGGGTCTTGAGCTTGGCCACGAAATCCTCGAGTCCCGCCGTGCCCGTCGCGCCGACCTTGGCCAGTTCCGCGACCGGCTCCGCACGCATGTCGTGCACCACGCACTCGACCCCATGATGAAGCAGGCGCTTCACCATGTTGGCCCCCATCCGTCCCAGTCCGATCATCCCAAGCTGCATGGTCCTACCACCTTTATGAGAGAGGACATTCGCGAAAGGATCAAAGAGTCAAGAAGATATGCACGATGATCGCGACGCCCGCCGCGGCGAGGACAGCGGCGGTCGCCAGCGCGAGCGTCGTTGGCAGCGGAGGGTTCGCGACTCCCGCCTTGAGCGCGTGAACGTAGACACGATGGCGAATCGACGCGAGCAGGCAGACGCCAACCCCCACGCCGATCATGCCCACGCCGAGCCAGCTTGAAACCGACGATTGAGGCGGGCCTGGCTTTGCCATGATCGTTCGATATTCTCGAAGAAACAGGGCGAACCGCGCGATCACGAAGCCAAATGCCATCAGGGCGACCGACGTCCGGATCCATGCCAGGAAGGTGCGTTCGGCGGCCAGATAAACCCGGGGATCGTCAACCGGGGCCGGGAGAGGGCTCGCGGTCGACGACTTCGCGTCTGGATCCGGATCTATCGCGTTCATCGACAGGAATTGGCTCCCAGCCATGTTCGCCCGCCACGTTTCCACCTTGAACGGGCCTTGGTGCATCTTCGAGTCCGGCGTCGTGCCCGTCAAGACCGGAGAGCCCCTGGCCGGCAAACCCGAGGTGTTCCCGATCGGGCTCCATGCTGTCCCGAGGAACGACTCGCCCTCGGGTCGCGTGGAGATCATGCGCTTTCGCGGGGGGGGACAACACCGCGATGATTCCACGGTCGAGGTCCACTTCGATCGAGGATGTGAGCGGACTCGACCCAGGGCATGGTCGTTGCCGTCTTGCCCGAGCCACCCCAGGCCGTTACCGTGGTTCGAGATTCAGGCTGGCCGAGGCGGGCCACGCCCCTCGCCGGCACTGGAAAGGAGCGAATGCCCGATGGCCCCAGGCCGCGTGAAGCGAATGACGATCAGCGCCATCAAGCTCGTGATCGCCGTCGTGGTCCTCTGGGCCGTGGGACGCCATGTGATACGCGTGATGGGGGGTCTGAGGGAAAAGGGCGAATCGCTTCGATTCTCCCCCGGGTGGCTGGCGATCTCAGGCATTCTTTATCTGACGGGTCTTGGCGCGTGCGGAGTGTATTATCATCGCGTGTTACAGGCCACCGCCGGGCCGATCGGGCTTTTCGCCGCGTCGCGGGCCTATTTGATCAGCCACCTGGGAAAATACGTCCCTGGCAAGGCGATGGTGGTGGTGTTGCGGGTGGGTCTGTCGACGCCCTACGGCGCGAGCGCGACCGCCGCGACGGTGGCGACCTTTTACGAGACGCTGGTCATGATGGCCTCGGGATGCGTGATCGCGGCGGGGGGATTCGCGCTTTTCAGCGGCCCGGCGTCGGTTGGCTTCATCTCGCCACGTTGGGTGAGAGGCGTGATTCCGACCGAGCACCTGACCTGGCTTGTGAGCCTCGCCCTGGGCCTCGGTTTCCTGGTCGTGACCGCGCCACCGGTTTTCGGCCAGACGGCACGGCTGATTCGCAAATCGCTGGCGGGGGCCCGGCCCGAGCCGCCGCCACCGATTTCGTGGCGTCTGATGGGGGAAGGGCTCTTGCTTTCGGGAGTCGGCTGGATTCTGCTAGGTCTCAGCCAGCTCGCCGTGATCTGGTCGTTTGACGAGGAGGCGAAGGCCGCCTCGCTTTCGCTCTTGCCGCTGGTGACCGCCGGGGTCGCGTTCGCGACGGCCGCCGGCTTTGTCGTGGCGGTGCTCCCCGGCGGGTTGGGCGTACGTGAAGGGGTGCTCATGTCCGTACTCGCGCCGGCGCTCGGCGCGGATCGGTCGGTGGTCGCCGCCCTCGCCCTGCGGTTGGTCTGGGTCGCGGCCGAGGTCCTCGCCGCGCTCCTCCTCGCCCCCTGGATCAAGCCTCACACTCGCCTCACGCCCCACGATCCCGCTTCCAACCCGAGCACTCCATGATCAGCATCGTCGTCCCGGTCCATAATGAGGAAGGAAGCCTGGCGGCCCTTCATCGCGAGCTCGACCAGGTTTTCGCGGAGCCCGCGCGCGGTCCCGTGGAATTCGTCTTTGTCGACGACGGCAGCCGCGATGGCTCGTGGGGTGTTTTGTGCTCGATCGCGGCGGCCGACCCGCGGGTCCGCGCGATTCGTTTTCGGCGCAATTTTGGCAAGGCGGCCGCGCTCACGGCGGGGTTCGAGGCGTCGCGGGGCGACTTGATCTTCACGCTCGACGGCGACCTCCAGGACGATCCCGCCGAGATCCCCCGGTTTCTGGAATGGCTCGAGCAAGGCTACGACGTCCTCTCAGGCTGGAAAAAGACCCGCCACGATCCCTGGCACAAGGTCATCCCTAGCCGCGTCTTCAACGGAATGGTCAGCCGGCTCACCGGGTGCGTGCTCCACGACCACAATTGCGGATTCAAGCTCTATCGCAAGGAGGTCTTGCGCGAGGTCGGCATCTACGGCGAACTGCATCGGTTCGTGCCGGTGCTGGCCCATGCGAAGGGCTTTCGGGTCGGCGAAATCGAGGTCCGGCACCGGCCGCGGCGGCATGGCTCGTCGAAATACGGCGTATCGCGGTTTCTCAAGGGGTTTCTCGACTTACTGACGGTCCGCTTCCTGACCCGATTCAGCCAGCGCCCCCTGCACGTGCTGGGGGGGCTGGGAGTGGCGTCGTTGACGTTTGGGGCAATGGGGATGCTTTACATGGCTGTCCTCTGGCTCAATCCCGCCAATCGGCCGATCGGCGATCGACCTTATTTGCTCTATTCGATCACTCTTTTACTCGTTGGGGTTCAGCTCTTCAGCCTGGGCGTGCTGGCCGAGCTTGTGACGTCGTACAACATTCGCCCGGGCGACACTTATAGTATCGCCGAGACCCTGGGCCAGGCCCGATCGCAAGACAGGCCAACGGAGCAAGACCCCCGATGACCGCGCGCCCCATTCCGCGACGCTCTGAATCGCGCCTGTTCGTGGGTCAGATCGTGATCGCCGCCGCGTTCGCGATCGCGCTTGGGGTCGCGCTTCGTCAGCCGACGTTCATGGGGGCCAACGACGTCTCTCGCTGGTGTACCGTCTGGAGCCTGCTCGAACGGGGCGGCTACGCCATCGACGATTGTCCGTGGCTCCTCGAGACCCAGGACAAGATCCTCCGCGCGCCCAAGGGCGCTCCTTCGGTTGACGGCCAGCCCCCGGCGAAGCATTACTACTCGAGCAAGCCCGCGCTTTTGCCCACATTAATCGCGGGGATTCTCTACCCCATTCGGCGGGCGACGGGGGTCCCGCTGGACGCGGTCGTGCTTCAGCCTCGAGAGCCTCGCTGGACTCAGCGGCCCGACCCTGGATCGCCGCTCAAGGTCAAGGGCGTCCTCGAGACCCCGTCCGAGCCCGTGCGCTGGCCGGCCTATGTGCTTTATTTGAAGCCGATCGTCATCGTGCTCAACGTGATTCCGTTCACGATCTACCTGATTCTGTTCGCGAGGATCCTGGATCGCGCGGCCGGCAACGACTGGGCCTGGTTCTTCGCGCTCTCGGCGGCGGCCTTCGGCACCTATCTACTACCCTTCAATCAGACGCTCAACAACCACACGATCGCGGCGTATTCCGCGTTTTTCGCGGTCTATCTTTTCCTGCGGGTCTGGGATGATGGGCTTGATCGGCCCTGGCGGTTCGCGGCGATCGGTTTCTGGGCCGGGTTCGCGACGACCAACGAGCTGCCCGCGCTTTCGTTGTTCGCGTCATTAGGCGGGCTCTTGCTGATTCACCATCCTCGCAAAACCTTACTCTTTTTCGTGGCTGGGGCCGCGATTCCGTTTCTGGCCTTCGTGGCCGCTCAGTACGCGGCCTTTGGCGAGTTCAAGCTTGCCTATGAATCGTTCGGCGGGGAAGAATATCTTTACGAGGGGAGCTTCTGGAAGACACCTCTCGAGCTTGACGCCTTCAACGACCATCCTGAATCCTATCCTGTTTATCTGATGCACATGACCGTGGGCCATCATGGTTTTTTCTCCCTGACTCCGGTGTTCCTGTTTGCGCTCTGGGGCGCGATCCGTCTCATCTGGGAAGGCGGAATCAGGTCGTGTGGACTCGTTCGCGCTCGGCCCGATTCGCCTCCCCTGGCGATCATGGCCTGGGTGACGGTGGTCCTTTCCGTGGTGCTCCTGGCGTTCTACACATGGAATCCGAAAGCGCGGAACTACGGGGGTTCGACCCAGGGTTTGCGGTGGTTGTTCTGGATCATTCCACTCTGGATGCTCATGCTCGTCAGGGGAGTGCAAGGAGGGGGCGTGAGTCGGCTCGCGCGGTGGCTCGCGCTCGTCACGCTGGTGATTTCCGGAGTGTCGGTCGGCTACGCCACGCGCAACCCCTGGACCCATCCCTGGATTCTCGACGCGCTTGAACATCTCAATCTCTATCCTCTTTCGCGCTAGGTCGGCGCGGGCGAGGAAAGCCTTCTCGGTAAGTCATCGGTAAGGAGCGGCGGAGTGCGACTCGCGGAACTCAATTGGCCGGCGGCGGGCACGTTATCCAGGCATCTGCCGGTGGTCGTCCCGATCGCGGCGCTCGAACAACATGGGGGGCATCTTCCCCTTTTTACCGACAGCATGCTGCTGGCCGAGGTCGTACGTCGGGCTGAGTTAGAGCTCGGCGATGGCGTGCTCTGGGCACCCTTGTTTTGGCTGGGCAATTCGCATCATCATCTCGATTTCACGGGAACCCTCTCGGCCGCGCCCCGGACTTACCTCGATATCCTTGGGGATCTGATCGACAATCTGGTCAAGCACGGCTTTCGCCGGATTGTGCTCTTGAACGGTCATGGCGGCAACATCACACCCGCGAGACAGGCTGTTTTCGAGGCTCGCCAGCGCTACCGGGAACGGGAAGGCCTCTTGTTGATCGAGGCGACGTATTGGCAGCTCGCGCTGGGACCCCGCGCGCTTCCTCCCGAGTTCACGCAGATCCAGATGGGCCACGCGTGCGAGTGGGAAACATCAATGATGATGCGAATCGCTCCTAATCTCGTGGGAGCGATTGATTCGCTCGAGCCGGTTCCACTCGAGGCGGGTTTCGAGCCGGGCACTCGGGGCTGGCTCACTCAGGATCGCAGCGCGACGGGCCATATCGGCGACCCCCGGTCGGCCGCCCCGGCCAAGGGAGAGTGGCTGTTCCAGGTATTCACCGGGGATGTGGTCGCCTATCTGGAACGCGTGATTTCCTGGGACGGACGTTCCAGATTGGGATAAGATGACGACATCTCGGGACGCGACCAAGACCATCGCCGGAATGAGCATTCACGCCTGGAGCATCTGCCTGCTGATGCTGGTGGCGACGATGCTCAATTACATGGATCGACAGGCGCTTGCCCAGCAGGCAACCGAGATTGGCGAGGCGCTCGACCTCAGTAACGAGGACTACGGTCGGCTGGAATTTGGTTTTGGATTGGCCTTCGCGATCGGCGGGATCGCGTTTGGATTCGCAACCGATCGGTTAGGCCCGCGCTGGCTTTATCCTGGCGTGCTCCTGGGCTGGTCGGCCGTGGGCTTCGCCACGGGTTCCGCGCGGTCGTATCAAGACTTATTCGCATGCCGGGTGTGTCTGGGTTTTTTCGAATCGGGACTTTGGCCCTGTGCCCTGGTGACGTCGCAGCGGCTCCTCTCGCGTGAGAATCGTCCACTGGGCAACAGTCTGATCCAGTCGGGCGCGTCATTAGGGGCGATCGCGACGCCATTCGTGGTGTTGTTGCTCGCGGATGGATCGTCGTCGAGCTGGCGACTCCCGTTTCGGGTGATCGGGGCCACCGGGATTCTCTGGGTCATCGCCTGGCTCATGATCGTCCGTCCGAGGGACCTCGATCTGAATCCGGCCGGCGACACCGAGCTCGCGCCCGGTCATGACGGCGATCCGAGCGAAGCCGCCAGGGCGACCCCCGCCAGCGGCGTGATCCGGCGGATCGCGGCCGTGATCGTGGTCGTGATCGTGATCAACCTGTGCTTTCAATATTTCCGGGCCTGGATGCCCAAGATGCTCCGCGAGCAGCACGGTTACAGCGCCCGCGAGGTCCAGTATTTCTCGATCGCGTTTTACCTCGCGGCCGACGCGGGCTGCCTGGGCGTGGGGTTCCTGGTCAAGAGTCTGGTCGGTCGCGGCTGGCACCTCCATTCGGCGCGAATGGGGTTATTCTTCATCTGTGCCTTGATGACGGGCCTGAGCGTGGTGGCGGCCCTGATGCCGGCCTCCTGGACTCTGCTTGGGATTCTGTTGGTGATCGCGTTTGGCTCATTGGGCCAGTTTCCCATCTATTACGCCCTCACCCAGGAAATCACGGCCAAGCGCATGGGCAACCTATCGGGGCTCCTGGGCTTTGTGTTCTGGTTGGTTTACGCAATGGTCCAGACCCCAATCGGGCGCTGGATCGACCATGCAGGAACATATTCTCACGTAACGTTTATCGCCGGGATCCTGCCGATGATTGGTTTCCTGGCCTTGCTCGGGCTCTGGAACCCGATCCGGCGGCCGGCCGGGGGGACTTGATCGGGTCACTTTCGCCTGCCGCGACCGAATCGCGGGCGGACATGGGCGAGATCCTCCCGCCGAAGGTCGTGGTTGATCTTGACCTCGATCAAGAGGGGCAGGTGGTCCGAGGCGTCTCGAGCCAGCCGGGAGTGGACGATCCGGGCTTGCTCGACCTCAAGGGGTCCGCGGACGAATGCCTTGTCAAGCGACACGACAGGCCAGTAGGCCGGGAACGAGCGAAAGCGTTGGCGTGGGGCGGTCGCCTGGATGAAACCGTGCCGCGCGAACGGTCCCCGCGCCAGCGTGTTGAGCCAGTCGTTAAAGTCTCCGACGATCAGTGTGGGCAGTTGGGCTGATTGGCGGAATGCGCTGTGCTCGAGCAACCGTCTCACCTGCCAATGGCGCTCGCGCTCGGCCAGCCCGAGGTGCCAGTGTACGAGTTGGATCGGTCCCGCAGGCGTTTCAATCACCGCGAGCTGGGCACCCCGCGGCTTTCGAAACCCTCTCCGCAGCGAAATCTGATGGGCCGACAGGAACGGCCAGCGAGACAACAGCAAATTGCCATAGCCGCCGGACCTTAATCGCACGTTCAACTGAAAAAGAGACGCCTGGGCCTCAAGGGCGCGGGCCAGTTCGGCGGGCTGGTCGTCGTGATCGGTGCGCGCGACGTTTTGATCGACCTCTTGCAGGCAGACCACGTCTGGGCGCTCGTGCTGGATCACCTGAATGATCCGATCGAGGCCATATCGGCGGTCGCGGCCACCGATGCCTTTGTGGATGTTATAGCTGAGTAGCCGCATCATCCGTCGTCTCTTGGCCAGGCGTGGGCGGGTGATCGACCACGCAGGTCGGAACATCCCCCATGCGTTTGCTCCATCGCAACCAACGAGATCGGCGCAAGTGCTCCTCGAGCCGGGCAACCACCGCGTCGAGCACCTGGTGCCGGGGCTTGCCGTCCGCGTCGAGCTCGATCGCCACGTCAAGCTCGGGCATGGGCTCGAGCCTCACCGGGATTACGCCACGTCTCGTCTTCCCGATCCCCCAGGAGGCAAGCGCATGATGCGCGGACCGATACGCGAACCAATACCCAATCAAATTCGGGCCCGGCAATATGAACAGAAACGCCGTGGGGACCGCGATCGCTCCATTCACCGACATCCAAAGCAAATGCCGATGGAACTGGGCGCGAAGATAGCGATTCCAGATGCCCCGCGATTCGTCGGCGGGAAGAGCGGAAGGATGGCGGATCAGGAGCTCGCGCGACGACCAGAGCCGGGCCAGCATCGGTTCGTCGGGGCGTGTCCAGGTATGCATCCAGTCCCATGCGCGGCGCATCCAGGCAACGATCCCTGATTGATCTTCCCGCCAGCTTGTTTTCCAGTGTTCGAGCTTCTCGACGATGTAACCTTTGAGCCCTCCGGCCTTTCGCGCCGGCGGGTCTTCCGGGGCCGCCACTTGAAATGTCGCGTCGTCGGCGCAGAAAAGACATCGTTCGTCGTCGAGCAAAACAAGATAAATTATCACACATTGATCCGATCAGCCGTCCAGCGGAGCGATCTCGGGCGACCTTGGGCATTTTATCATGAACCGGCGAGATCGGACGAGACCGTCCAGGGTGAGGAATAGGGTTCGAGTTCATCGTCCAGGTGATCGAAGAGTCCTCCAGTGAACTTGGGGGGCTTCTTGGGTTTCGTCGGTCCATGGGGCTC
>JAKBAP010000105.1 GCA_021808995.1 Planctomycetota bacterium
GTATTTTCCAACCCTGCGAGTCGGTCGCGGACCCAACGGCAACGTCAGCTCACGACGATCCTCGGTGCTCAACCGGCGCCCCGGCGGTGGCGGCGGAATGGGCGGTGGCATGGGCGGAATGGGCGGAATGGGCGGTGGCATGGGCGGCGGAATAGGAGGGATGGGTGGCATGGGCGGCATGGGTGGCATGGGAATGATGTAGGGTTTAATTCACGCGATCGTTCCGGCCATCGGCTCGGAATTCTCGTCGCTTCCGAGAATCCCGGTGGTCGGGGTATCGTGGATGGCGTCCACGGCCCGACTGGTTTCAGGGCTCTTTTCCGCAAGTCACGCGAGCGACTCCTTTCGAGCAACCGACGGATGGGTAAGAGTCCTGAACAACTCCGACTGACTCCCGACGAACGCACGGATCTGGTGGCGTATCTGGACGGCGAACTCCCCGAGGCGCATTCGCGCTCGATCTCGACCAAACTCACTCATAGCGCGACGGCTCGTCGGGAAGTGGAGATCCTGAAAAAGACATGGGAATTGCTCGATCACCTTCCCAGACCCGAGGTTCAACGGCAATTCACCGAAAAAACGCTCACCCAGATTCATCTGATCGAGCTTCGCGCCTCGGTCTGGACTCCCCGGGCGATGCTTGTGGGGCAATGGACCATGCTCGGTCTCGTTTACCTTACTCTCGGCGTGGTCTCGCTCGGGGCCGGCTATGCCGCGGTTCGCTGGATGATCCCCGACCCCAGCGAGCGACTGGCTCGCGATCTGACCCTGGCCGAACATCTCGACGAATATCTCGAGGTCGGCTCGAAGGAATTCCTGGACGACCTGGTCAAATCCCCGGACTTTGGCCTCACCGCGCCCTGAATCTCGACCCCCGTGACTCGTCAAGCCTTGGCGGCGAATAATTCACTCATGCAATCGGCCCCGAGACTGTTCAACAGGTATCCTCTAAGGCGCGTGGCGCTGCTGATTTCCGCCCTCGCGACGGTCCTCGTGGCCGCGGGCTTCGACCGCGACGCCAATCTCGCGCGGCTGGCCTCGATGCCCCGTGAGCGTCGCCAGGCACTTCTCGACAATCTCCGCAAGTTCGACCTGGTTCTCACCCCGGAAAAACGCCAGGCCGTGCTCAGGATCGACCAGGGAATCCAGGGGCTCGAGCCTGACGAGCGGGTGACGTATCAGGCGGTTCTCAGGCGATTTCACAACTGGCTCGAATCCCTGCCCGAGGGCCAACGGGATCTAATCCTGGATCAGCCGGCCAACGAGCGAATGGCCGAGATCAAGAAGCTCCTCGTCAACTATCCTGTCCCTCGGGTTGACACCCCGCGATTCTTGCGGATCGCGGAGGTCGGCGAGTTTTCGCCGTTCGAGCTCGCGTCGATCTACCGGATCTGGGAAACGATGACACCGGCGGAGCGGAAATCCGTCGAGCAGATCCCCGTGAGCTCCCGGAGGATGGAATCGCTCTTCAAGCGTGGGGAGCTCAAGAACATCGCGCGTGAGACCACGCCGGCTGACTATGACGAGGTCCAATGGACAGCCAGAACCGAGGCCCAGCTCAAGAAATCGAGGGTCGGGTTCCTGCTCGAGGAGCTCAGGAAAAAGGCGGACAAGGGAGACGCCCGGCGCGCGGAGATCGTGCGTCGACAGTCAATGAATTTCTTCCTTGTGAACCGCCGCCACGACGCGGTCACCCCCGAACGGCTCGAGCAATTCGCGGCGGCGTTTCCGAGCTGGATCCAGCCCAGCTTTGATTCGTTTCCTCCGGACGAGGCCAGGCGCTGGCTCGCGGTTGTTTATCGCCTCGTCTACCCCGCTCCGGCGGAGATCAAGCCACCGACAGGGCCAGGCGCGAAAGCGCCCGGCCAGGGGAAGCCAGCGGCGACCAAAGGGTCGCCTCCAGGCCCCACCCCCAAAAAGCCGGGAACTGCCGCTCCGTTTTGACTCACGCCTCGCACGACCGGGCAAGGGGACGGCGAATGACATGGACCGAGCACGACCATCAGGCCATGGCGCTCGCGCTGGCCCTGGCGGCGAAAGGGCGGGGGTGGGTCGAGCCTAATCCCATGGTCGGGGCCGTGGTCGTTGATCGGGAGGGCACCATCATCGCCAGCGGCCGGCATGAACGCCATGGCGGTCCCCACGCCGAGGTTCTGGCCCTGGGCCAGGCCGGCCAGCGAGCCCACGGAGCGACCCTCTACGTCACCCTCGAACCCTGCTGTCACCATGGGAAAACGCCCCCTTGCACCGACCTGGTAACGGCATCGGGAGTGGCCCGGGTCGTGGCGGCGATGAGCGACCCGTTTCCCGAGGTCTCAGGCCGGGGCCTTGCCATCCTCGAGGCCGCGGGAATCGACGTGGCCGTGGGTCTTATGGAAGAGGCCGCCCGCGTCCTGAACGCCCCCTATCTCAAGCGACTGACGACCGGGCGACCGCATGTCCTGGCGAAGTGGGCGATGACGCTCGACGGCAAGGCCGCGACGGCCTCAGGCGACAGCCGATGGATCTCGGGCGAGGCGTCTCGGGCCATGGTCCACGAAACCCGTGGCGTCATGGACGCCATCCTCGTGGGCCTGGGAACTGTCCTCGCCGACGATCCCGAGCTCACCGCCCGCCCGCCAGGTGCCCGGGTTCCGATCCGGATCGTGCTGGATTCCCAGGCCGCCACGCCCCATTCCTGCCGGTTGGTTCAATCGGCCCGACAGGTTCCGCTCGTGATCGCGGTGAACGACCACGCGCCCCCCCCCGCGCGCGAGCGGCTCTCGCGCCTCGGCGCGGAGATCCTGAGCTTCCCAGGGCGCGGACGAATCCCGATTGGCGAGCTGCTCGACGAGCTCGGACGCCGTGGCCATTCCAACCTGCTCGTCGAAGGGGGCGGGACAGTCCTGGGGTCGTTTCTTGAGGAATCGGCGGTCGACGCGGTCGACGTCTACCTCGCCCCCGTGATCGAGGGGGGCGACCACGCTCGCTCCCCCGCCCGTGGTCGGGGGCTCGAGCTCATGCGGGACGCGACCCGGCTCGAGAGGGTCCAGACCCAGACCCTCGGCGACGACATCCGGGTCCAGGGCTGGATCCCCCAGCCCTGGCGATCCAGGGTGGGCCTCTGAGCGCTCTTCCAGATCACGGGGCGCGCACCCGTCCGGGCACTCGCGGTCCCAACCCGGCACGCCGCCGTGGCTTCGGGCGGCCAATCCGTCTCGCTCTGGCGGGAGCGGGCGATTTCGGCTAGTCTCGGGATCGCGGAACATCGCCGTGCGACCGGGGCGATTCGCCCGGCCTTCGAGATCCTCGCCGCTCCTTCCGAGCGCACTCGGTCCAGGGAACGAGACGCGTGTCGTACCGTAGCTTCAAACATATCTTTGGCGAGACCAGCCTCGAGCGGAAGTGCCGCTTCATCTTTGGGCTCGGGATCGCGGTCTTGGTCACGCTCTCATTCTTGCTCTATGGGCAAAAGACCGAGAGCCTGGTGAAAAAGCAGACCACCCAGACCGCCAGGATGCTCGTCAACCTGAGCCTCATGAACATTCACTACAAGGCGCTCGGGAATTCCAACTTTGAATCGATCATCAATGTCCTTTCACGCGATCTAAAGCCGCTCGACGACCTACCTTATCACCGGGCGAGGGTTCTCGACCCCTACCATGCCAACGACAGTTCCAAGCTCCCGGAAGACGAATTCGAGCGGGCGACCCTGGCGAGGTTCATGCAATCCGCGGCCGCCGTCGACCCGGCCCGGAACGCGGAGGCCGCCCGTGACCGTCCAGGATACTTCGCCGACGGCTCGCCCAAGGCCGTCCAGCGGGTCACCACGAATAAGGACAACGAGAAAGAGTTCCAATACATTCAGGCCGTCTTGTTCCAGCCAAGCTGCCTGATGGATTGCCATGGTCTCGATGAGAATAGCCACATCGACAATCATGTCCAGAAGCCAGCGCCCGACGGCGAGCACTGGGTCGAGACCAGGCCGGGCGACCTGGCCGGGCTGGTGGTGATCAACCTGCCCATGAAGCAGACCTACCGCGACATCGCGAGCAATCGCGCGATCTTGATCGCGGCCGCCCTGGTCACCGCGATTCTGGCCATGTTTTCCTCGTACATGATCGTCCGCTACGTAATCGTGAAGCCGGTCAAGCACCTGCGGGATGTCTCCGACGCCATCGCCGCCGGCCGGCTCACCATTCGCAGCCAGATTCAGACCGGCGACGAATTCGAGGAGCTCTCCCACGCCTTCAACCGGATGTTGCACAATCTGGTCGCGATGCAACAGGAACTCCGCGACGTCAACGGCGACCTCGATAAAAAGGTCGACGAACTGGCCCAGGCCAACCTGGCGCTCTTCGAGATGAACCGGCTCAAGAGCGACTTTCTCGCCACCATGAGCCATGAGCTGCGAACTCCGCTCAACTCGATCATTGGTTTTTCCGAGGTCCTGGCCGCGACCGAGCAGCTCAGCGAGCGCCATCGCCGCTACGCCGGCAATATCCAGACGTCGGGCCGCATGCTGCTGTCGATGATCAACGACATCCTCGACCTCGCCAAGATCGAGAGCGGCAAGATGGAAGTCCGGGGCGAGGATTTCTCGATCCGCGACGTGTGCGAGTCGCTCACCAACCTGAGCCGGCCAGTCGCCGAGCGCAAGAACATCACGCTCGAGTGCAGGCTCGACGACGCGATCCCCCTCCTGCGGCAGGACTCGGGTAAGCTCAAGCAAATCCTTTACAACCTGCTCTCAAACGCGATCAAATTCACGCCCGAGGGGGGCCGGGTGACGCTCCGCTCGCGCGCGGAAGGACGAAATCTGGTCATCGAGGTCGAGGACACCGGCATTGGCATCGCCGAGGAAGACCGCGAAACCATCTTCGAGAAATTCCGCCAGGCCAAGGCACCCGGGCTCGGCGAAACCGTCCTCACGCGGGAGCACGCCGGGACGGGGCTCGGGCTGTCGATCGTGCGGGAGCTCGCGAGGCTCCTGGGGGGCGACGTCAAGCTCGAAAGCCATCCGGGCGTGGGGAGCACCTTCACGGTCCGCATCCCCTTGCTCCTACCAGGAAATCGCAAATTCGAGGTCGCCCTCGCCGACGAACGGATCGACCTCACCAAGGCCAGGCGCGTCGACCCCCATTCACCCTCCCCCCACCTCACGATCGGACGCGCCCAGCCCGCCACGCCCATCGACACCCCCGCCACCGACCCCCGAGCACGACGCAAGAACCCGCAAGCAACCCCATGAAGATCGCCCCAAGCCGGCTTTATACACACAATCTCGGATATCTCAATATCAATACACTTTACATTGAGGTGGGACATTGACTCGCATTCCTCTGGCGTTACTCTTGGTATTCGCCCTGACCACCTCGGTCGGCGCGGCGGGCCGGATGGGGGAATTCAAGGCCGGGGCGGTCTCGGTGGCTCTCGTCGCCGACGACGCGATGGTGATCGGCGGGAGCATCGGCCCAGGCAAGGCGCTCGGCCAGGAAGGCGAGCTGCGCTGTTCGGCCGTCGTGCTCGAGGACGACCATCACACTCGGGTCGCGCTCGTGGCGTGTGACGTCTTGATGCTCGAGCGCGACATCCTGGACAGCGCGGCCAGGCGCATCGAGAAATCCGTCGCCATCCCCTTCGACAATATCCTCATCAACGCCACCCACACCCACCATGCCCCGACCACCGTGACGATCCACGGATACCATCGCGAGGAAGCCTTCACCCATCAGGTCGAGGACAGGATCGTCGAGGCGGTCGAGGCCGCGGCGAAGTCGCTCAAGCCGGTCGAGTTTCTCTATCGTCTCGGCGAGGAATCCTCGGTCGGGCGGAACAGCAGGCTCTTGCTTTCGGATGGGACGATCTACTGGACGGGTCCACGCGACGACGCGGTTCGGCCGACGGGCCCCTTCGACCCCGAGCTCCCGGTCGCCGCGTTTCGCCGGCTCGGCGGCGGGTTCGAGGCGGTCCTGTTCAATCACTCGACCCACACCATCGGCTCGATCAAGCCGGGGGTCCGTTCGCCGTCGTTCTATGGGCTGGCCGCTCAGAATCTCGAGCGTAAGCACGGCGGGGTGTTTCTGTTTTTCGAGGGAGCGTCGGGCTCGACCCACAATCTCGACGTCCCGGTGGCCGAGGCCCAGACGCGGGTCGAGCACGCGGTCGAGCGGGCCCTGGTCGCGCTCTCGCCCCGGCGATCGACCCGCCTCCGCACGGCCCGCGAGGAGATCTCCGTCCGCGTCAGGCGGTTTGACGAGGCCAAGGAAAACGCCGCCGTCGTCGCGTATTGCCGGGCCCGGATCAAGGACCCCACCACCGTGAACAAGACTGTCGGCATCTTTCGCGAGATGCGAAAGGCCCTCGCTCCCAAGCAAGGGACCGAGCGCAAAACCTGGGTCCAGGCGATCACGATCGGCGATCTCGCCATCGTTGGGGTGCCTGGCGAATTCTTCACCACCCTCGGCGAGGAAATCAAGCGCGGATCCCCCTTTCGCGATACCGCGGTCTTCGAGCTCGCGGGCGACTATGTCGGTTATATTCCCGATAAAGAGGCCTTTGACAAGGGGGGCTATCAGGTCTGGACCGGCCTGCATAGCTTCGTCGAGCGGGGAACGGGCGAGCTGATCGTGGAGCACGCGATCAAGCTTCTGGAAGGTCTCGCGAGGCAATCGGCCGCCGAAACCAAGGATGCGGCCGACGGGGATCTTCGAAACACCCCCACCTCCGGTTAGAATCGGAAGCGACATTCACGAGTCACAACCCCGTCGTCACGACGCGAGGAGAGCCAAGGGCCATGAACTTTCGCTGGGACCCCGCCTTGATTCTCGGAATCGATCTCGGTGGGACCAAGATTCTGGCCGGGGTCGTCGATCGGGAAGGGCGAATCCTGAGCCGGGCCAAGCGCTCGACACCAGCCGCTCAGGGTGGGCCGGCGATCGTGGCCGCCATCATGGAATGCGTCCGAGAGGCCGTTCAGACGGCGGGAGCGTCCCTGGACCAGATCGCCGCGGCGGGGCTCGGATCGCCAGGTCCACTCGACGCCGACGCCGGCGTGATCCTCTGGAGCGCCAATCTCAACGTCCGTGACTTCCCGATCGGACCCGAGCTCAGCCAGATCCTGGGCTGTCCGGTCGTGCTCGACAACGACGTCCGCGTCGGTGGATACGCCGAATATCGCCTGGGAGCCGGACAAGAATACAAGAATCTGATCATCGCCTTCGTCGGGACGGGCATCGGCGGCTGCGTCATCGTGGACGGGGCGATGGTCGCCGGGTCCACTCGCAACGCCGGCGAGCTCGGCCATACCGTGATCAAGACCGGTGGTCCACGATGCGGCTGCGGAGCCCGCGGATGCGTGGAATCGCTGGCCTCCAAGACCGCCATTACCCGGCGAATCGAAAAGGCCGTACGCAAGGGACTCCCCACGATGCTCGGCGAGCGGATCTCACGCAAGGGGCGGCTCAAGAGCCGCGACCTGGCCGAGGCCGTCATGGCGAATGACCTGGTCGCGCTCAACGAAGTTCAGCGCTCCGCTCACTTCCTGGGCATCGGGCTTGGGAACCTGATCAACGTGCTGGGACCAGAGGCCATCGTGATCGGCGGCGGAATCGCCCAGGCGCTGGGTGACACCTATGTCGACATGGTTCGCGCCTCCGCCCGAACAATCGCCATCACCGACCCCGGCGACACGATCGTGATCCGTCGAGCCGCCCTCGGCGACGACGCCGGATTCCTGGGCGCCGCCCTCTTCGCCCGAGAACGCTTTCGACCGAGCGAAACGCGGTACGAGGTCCATTCGACCACCCCCTGAATCCAACGACCCGCTCGAGACCGACCAGGGTGCGCGGGCGTCACGCGCGCTCGAATCCCCGCGGGCGGGACGCACGCGCTCAGAGGCAAGAACAGGCGGTGCGATGATGGACCAAGATGATGATTCGCGGTTCCCGTCATTCCGAAAGGTCAGCGCCCTAGCGCTCCTGGCGCGAGAGCAGATAGGCCATCAGCGCGGCGAAATCGGGCTCGGAGATCTGATCCGCCATGTTGGCCGGCATCAGCGACAATGGCGAGATCACTCGCTCCTCAATGGTCGACTTCGGGACGCGAACCTCCTTGCCGTTTGAGTCGGCCAGCACGACGACCGCCCCTTCCTCTCGGAGCACCAGTCCGCTAACCGACCGGCCATCGTCGAGCGCGAGATTGGTGATGCGAAAGGTCTGGTCGACATTGCGGCTAGGGTCGAGGACGTCCTCGATTAAGCGATCAAGGCCACGGGTTCCAATCCCGTCAAGCTGGGGTCCGATCCGAGCGCCCTTGGCCCCGATCCGATGGCAGACAGCACAGTGTTTCTCAAACACTTTCGCCCCCTGGTCGAGGTCGGGCCTAGCGGCCAGAACCGTCGCCTTGCGCCTGGCGAAGAGCGCGCTTATGCCCCGATCCGCGGGGGGAAGTCCCTTGGTGAGGCTCGCGATCCGTTCGGCGACCTTGGGGATTCCAGAAGCCTCGATGAGCGCGACCACGCCCCGATCCTGAAGCAGCCGGGCCGAGGCCTTACCGTTCCCGACCGCGTCCAGGAGCGCCAAGGCACCCGCGCGATTCTTGACGAGGGCGCTGGCGATCGCCCGTTGCAGCCGCTCGGGAGCGATCGGGAGCTGGGCCACGAGCGCGGCCACCCCCCCCGGATCGCCCAGGTTGCCCAGCAACGCCGCCGCTTGCTCACGCAACGGCGCGGGATTTCGACCCCCCGCCAGCACCTCGGCCGCGGTCGCCAGGTTGGCCTTCGGATCGAGCGTCATGAGCGCGCTCAGGGCCTGCATCCGGGTCGCGTCGCCACCGCTCGCCGCCAACACAATCGCCCTCAGCATCGGCTGCTTGTCGCGAAAGCCAAAGTCCCGCGCGACATCAATGCCCAGCCCCACCTCGCCCGCCGACTTGGACGCCAACAGTTGATCGGCCAACTGAGCGGCCCTCCCGCGGCTCTTCGCGTCAAGGACGCTTCCACGCTCTTGAGCCCCCTCCTGAATCGCCTTGAGAATCGCCAGCTCGTCCCCGGGCCCCTTGCCGCGGGCCGCGACCTCGGCCAGCGCGGACTGCTCGGTTGCTCCACCATAACGGGCCACGTAATGGGCGTAACGACCCCGATTCGCCAGCGATTCGTCCTCTCGACCCAGAAAATCAAGCAGGTAGCGCGCCGACGCGGCCGAATGAACCCCAGGCGCGACCCCGGCGAGATCACGGCGGTCACGGTTCGAAAGGCCCATCGACTCAAGCCCAGCCCACGATTCGGCCGACGCCAGTTGATCGCGAAGCGCCATCCGCGCCACGTGAACGAGCGCTGGGTCGTCCGCGCTCGCCCCTTGAATCAACGTCAGGAGCGGGCGCGCGTGGTCAAGCGAGGGATGCGCGCCCAGCACGGCCGCGCTCGCTCTACGGACAAACGGATCGTCGGATGCGAGACTCCGAATCACACGATCCTTGAACGGCTCGGAGAGCCCGTCGCGCCCCTGAAGCACGCCCAGCGCGTGGACCACGAGCTCGCGATTGCCCGAATCAACCGCGGCCAGCAGAGTCCCCTGATCCAACCCGCCCGTGCGTTCCAGCGCCCAGATCGCATGCACCCGCTGGCGAATGGAACGCGAGCCCGTCGCGACGGCCTTGAGCGGACCAGCCTGGTCGGCGGCGAATCGAGCGACGATCTGGTTGGTCGCGGAGATCCGGACGCTCAGGTTGGGGTCGTCGAGCCTCTCGATAAGCTGCTCACGAGTCGCCTTGGTAAGGTCAAGGGGCCTGAACTCGGGCACCTTCGCGGCCCCCTCGCCCCGGTAAATGATCCGCCAGATTCGTCCGCTGGTGCGATCACGGCCAGGGTGAGTCAGCGGCACCTCGTAATGGCCGATGATGCGGTTGTAGAAATCCGCGACATAGAGCGCTCCGTCGGGACCAAGCTCGATGTCGACGGGGCGAAACCAGTTGTCCTCGCTCCAGAGAAAGTCCGGTTGCTCGATCCCCCGCGGCGACGAGCCATGAAAGACGAGTCGGTCATGGTTGATGCGATTCGTGACCACGTTGCCGATGAAGATCGTCCCACGATAGGCGGCCGGGAACTGTTCCGCGGCATAGTACGAGATCCCGGCGATGCCGGTCGAGCCATGGTCGTGAGTGAGCATCTCGGGCCCGAATCCAAGCCCGTCGTCCGGCCTGCCAAAGCTCGGATACCACGCGCCTCGCAATAATTGATAGATGGGCCTACTGTGGCAATCGCATGAATAAAGGTTGCCGAGCGGGTCAAAGGCAAGTCCAAAGGGGTTAACCTGCCCATGCGAGACGAACTCCGCGTGTGATCCATCGGGTCGCATGCGATAGACATTGCCCGAGTTCATGACGATCGGCTTTTTGTCGCTTCCCGAGACCTTGGACTCGTTGGAAAATCCATGGCAAGCGTAGATCCAGCCGTCAAACCCCCAGGTAAAGGCGTTCGTCATGCCGTGGGTATCGCGGTTGCCAAAGATGCCATACACCACCTGGCGCGCGTCCGCGTGGCCGTCGCCGTCGGTGTCCTCGAGCCGGAAAATGTCCGGGATGCTATGCACCAGAGCTCCCCTGGCCGAGGGCAACGGCAAAAGCCCGATCGGAATATTGAGCCCATCCGCGAACGTCGTGATCGAGCGCGCCCGGCCGTCGGGACCAAAGTCAGAGAGGATCTTGACGGTGTCTCGCGGCTTCACACCCGGCTTGGCGGCATAGGGATACTCGACCGTGTCGGTGACCCAGAGCCGGCCGCGATCGTCAAACGCGAGATTCAGCGGCTTCTGAATCTCCGGCTCCGCCGCCACGAGCTGAACCTCGAAGCCAGGGGGAACATGAAGCGATCGTTGCTCATCGCGCGGCGATCGAGGCGGAAACGTGGACACGTCCTGGACCGGAGCGGGCTTTTGCCCCCACGCCCCGGGATCCCAACACGCGAGAAGCCCCAGGCAACCGACGGCCACCCGTGTTGTTCGATGAATGCGCATGATTGAATCCCTTGAATGTTCGAGATTTCCCTGGACCGCTATTGGCGGGATCACTGCTTGGCGGGTGTTGATCGCTCGGGGTTGGACCAGGCAAAGAGGGTCAAGCTGTTCCCCTCGGGGTCGTGCAGGCGAATCTCGCGATAAGCCTCGGCCTGATTCTCAATGGGGGCGCTGACCTCGACTTTTCGGCCGATCAAGCGTTCACGTTCGAGGTCCAGGTCATGGACCTGAAAGACGAGCCGCGTCTTGCAACGCCCCTCGACCGAAGGATTCTTTCGCCCCCCCTGGAGTCCCACGCGGCCAGCGCCCGCGGCGAGAAAGGCGAACTGATTGATCTCGTCGCGAAGCACAAGCGGGAGCCCCAGGGTCTCGGTATACCAGGCAACCTGAGCACGCCAGTCGATGACCCGCAGCACGGTCATGAACAGGTCGAGCCGGGAATCGGCCGCGGCCTTCGTCGGCGCGACGTGCGTGGGATCAAGCATGATGAAGCCGTCTTGCCTACGGGGCCGGACTCTTGCACGATCGTCCCATTGTGGCAAAAAACGCCCCATCGAGCGAGAGCCGATGTTGATCAGCCCGAGGATGGCGGGCGAATGCTCGAGGCTTTCGACGAGGATTCCTATCCTGGAGGCATCGACCGTGGACACGTAGCTACTGACCTGGAACCCGAAGAGATCGAGCCGGCCTAATCTCGAGAAGCGGGTGAAAGAGCTGGCCGAGGGACGTATCGTCGATGGATCGTGGAGTTGTAGCATGAACTAGCGAATCCAGGCTGGCGCTCGGCTCTTTCTTTCGCGGCTGGGAATCGAGCCAAAGGGAATCATGGGCGCTGGCTGGGCCACCTCGACGCCTCACGAGGGCGAGCATTGGGACCCGGAACAATCGCGAAGGGGCGACACTGGGAACGTTGTCGATCTTCGATTCGAGCGGCTTTTGAACCCGGATGTAGACGAGATCCTGACGCTCGATCGCCTCGGAGTGGGCCGGCTCGGGAAGGTGACTTGGTTCACCCAGGCGTCGGGCATCCAGGTGCGCCAGGGAGCCGAGAGATTGCGGCGGATTTGGTCCAAGCAGGTGCGCCGATCGCTCCCGGCGACGTCCGAGGACGGGGCCCTCAAGGGCGAGGCGCGACTGGCCATGAAGAGGCACCATGTTCGCGAGGGCTGGCTCAGGGACCAGAAACTCTCCGAGCACAAACGACTCCACCAGGGACCGTTGCCATGCCAGCTTCGCGGGTTTGATTTCCTGAAAGTCCACGGAAGGATCGGGCGAGATTACGCCCAGGTTCATCATTTGTTGCCGCGGTCCCGCTCCCGCCGCCGCGTCGGCACTCCTGGCCCAATTCCGCCACGATTCCGCCCATCAGTACGTCATCCTGGAAATCAAGCCTTCCACGCTCGCCGACGCTGAACGGCTGGCGGAACTCCCCGGCCTTCGCGCCTACAACGCCGTCCAACTGGCGGCGGAGGTTGACCCGCGCTGAGATCGCTCGACCCACGGCCTGGGCAACTGACGCTGATCTCGACAGACAGGGAGCCCGATGCCGCCGCCATGGGCGAGGGAATCGACGTCGACGATTCGACGGATCGCCCATGATCGCCGCCTCCGACGCGCCGACGTGCCGGGTTGCGGTTGACCGGCTTTCGGGGATTCATACAATCACGGACTGACCAGGGTCTAGAGAAGCAAGGTCGAACACGTAGGGTAACGATGGCGGACGAGTCCCATGAAAGCTTGGAGGCCGCGCGGCTCGAGAAGCTCGAGGCCATTCGGGGGCTCGGGGTCGATCCCTGGGGCTCGCGGTTCGATGGCCATCTGGCGATCAAGGCCGTTCGCGCGATGGGCGATGCGCTCGCCCCTGACGAGGCGGCCGGGCCGCTGGTCCGGGTCGCGGGCCGGATCATGCTTCGCCGTGGGCAAGGGAAGGTCTTCTTTCTCGAGCTTCGCGATTGGACCGAGCGAATCCAGATCTTCGTCGGCAAGAATCAAATCGGCGACGCCGGCTGGGCCCTGGCCGCGCATCTGGATCTGGGGGACCTGCTGGGGGTCGATGGCCGGTTGGGGTTCACGAAGACCGGCGAATTGACGGTCTTCGCCGAGCGGTTGACGTTCCTGGCCAAGAGCCTGCTCCCGCCACCGGAAAAATGGCACGGGCTCACTGATCAAGAACAGCGCTATCGTCAGCGCGAAGTCGACCTTTTCAGCAATCCCGACTCGCGGAACGTGCTTTTGGGTCGATCGAAAATCGTGAGCGCGTTTCGCGCGGTCATGGCGGCGAGGGGATTCGTGGAGGTCGAGACGCCGACGATGCAGGCGATCGCCGGGGGGGCGGCGGCTCGGCCGTTTGTCACGCATCATAACGCGCTCGACATTGACCTGTTCCTGCGGATCGCGCCTGAGCTTTATCTCAAACGGCTCATGGTCGGCGGGATGGAGCGGGTTTTCGAGATCGGCCGGGTCTATCGCAA
>JAKBAP010000570.1 GCA_021808995.1 Planctomycetota bacterium
ATCAAGCTGGTCGAGGCGTACGCGAAGGCCCAGGGGATGTTTCACGCCCCGGGCACGCCCGAGGCGGTTTACAGCGATCGACTGGAGCTCGACCTGGGGACCGTCGAGCCCAGCCTGGCCGGCCCGCGGCGGCCGCAGGATCGGGTGAAGCTTGGCGACGTGAAGGCGTCGTTCGCGGCGGCCCTGGTGGAATTGCAGTCTGGCCGAGCGGCCAAGAAGCCCGCGGCCGCGGGGCCAGGGAACCAGAGCCTAAGCGCTGGTGAGATGCAATCGGCCGTGGCCGCCGATGCCCCCGAGCTCGCCATCGTCGACCCAAGCTCGTCCAACGGCCACGCACCCTCGGTCGCCGCCCAGGCCGCCGCGGGGCTCGCGCAGGGCTCCGTCGTGATCGCCGCGATCACGAGCTGCACCAATACCTCGAATCCCTCGGTCATGATCGCCGCCGGGCTGCTCGCCAAGAAAGCCGTCGAGCGCGGGCTTGAGACCAGGCCCTGGGTCAAGGCCAGCCTCGCCCCCGGCTCGAAGGTCGTTACCGACTATCTTCGCGACGCCGGGCTCGATCGGTATCTCGACCAGTTACGGTTCAACCTGGTCGGTTACGGTTGCACGACCTGTATTGGAAACTCGGGCCCGCTCGCGCCGGCGATCTCGGAGGCGATCCAGAAAAACGACCTGGTCGTCGCCGCCGTGCTCTCTGGTAACCGGAATTTCGAGGGGCGAATCAACGCCGACGTGAGGGCCAATTATCTGGCTTCCCCCCCTCTGGTCGTCGCCTACGCGCTCGCCGGCTCGATGGATGTCGACCTCCAGACCGAGCCCCTGGGGACCGACCGCCAGGGGAAGCCGGTCTATCTCCGCGAGATCTGGCCGAGCCAGCTTGAAATCGAGGAGGCGATCACGCGATCGGTTCGCTCGGAGATGTTCGAGAGCGGCTACGCGGGCGTCTTCGCGGGGGACGACGCCTGGCGTTCACTCTCGGCGCCGGTGGGGGATCTTTACGCGTGGGACGCGGACTCGACCTACGTCAAGAACCCCCCTTATTTCCTGGACATGACGACCGAGCCCGCCCCGGTCCAGCCGATCGCGAACGCACGGGTGCTGGCGTTTCTGGGTGACAGCATCACGACCGACCATATCTCGCCGGCGGGCTCGATCAAGGCATCGGGGCCGGCGGGTCGATATTTGGTCGAGCGGGGCGTTGATCCGGCCGATTTTAATTCGTACGGGGCCCGTCGGGGTCACGACGAGGTGATGGTTCGGGGGACGTTCGCGAACATTCGCCTTCGCAATCGGCTGGCGCCTGGCACCGAGGGGGGGGTGACGCTCCATTTGCCGGATGGCGAGCCGACGTCGATCTTCGAGGCGTCCCGACGCTATCTTTCCGAGGGGACGCCGCTGATCGTCCTGGCGGGGAAGGAATATGGCTCGGGGTCCTCGCGGGACTGGGCGGCCAAGGGGCCGAAACTGTTGGGTATTCGGGCGGTGATCGCCGAGAGTTACGAGCGAATCCACCGTTCGAACCTGGTGGGCATGGGGATCTTGCCGCTTCAGTTTGTCGGCGGGGAGACGGCGGATTCACTGGGCCTCACCGGGAGGGAGCTTTTTACCGTGGTGGGTCTGACGGAGGCCCTGGCCGACCGGTTCGCCGCGAGCCGCGAGCTTGAGGTCGTCGCGCGATCCGAGGAGGGGCGGATTACGAGCTTCCCGGTTTTGACGCGGATCGACACGCCTCAGGAGATCCGCTACTATGAGCACGGCGGTATTCTCCAGTTTGTGTTGCGGCAGTTGCTCGGGAGCTAGTCCGCGATCCCCCCGTGGCGTTTGAGTTTCACCACCCCGCGTGAGCCAACTGGATGAACGACGAGGTTTCGTGTAGGCTAGCGAAGTCCGTTCCCTTGGGCTTTCATTCCACGATGGGCCTCGTGCTCTCGCCCCTCGCTCGCGCGGGGGTTGAAACGGCGCGTCGGGGCTTGTCCCGCATTGTTTTTTTCCATCTTGTTCGCTTGGGAGCAGTCTGATCATGGTTCAAGCGCGCACCGAGGCGAAGCCAATCGTCAACCGAACCCAGGCCCTCGTCTGGCTGCGCCAGATGATGCTCATCCGCCGCTTCGAGGAGCGGGCCGAGATGCTGTATCAAAAGGGGAACAAGATCGGCGGCTTCTTCCATCAATACAGTGGACAGGAGCCGGTCGCCGTGGGTTCGATCGGCGTCCTTCAGGAAAACGACTACATCATCACCGCGTATCGCGACCACGGCCACGCGCTGGCTCGCGGGATGACCGCCAAGGCCGGCATGGCCGAGCTGCTGGGCAAGGCGACGGGCTGCTCCAAGGGCAAGGGGGGCTCGATGCACTTTTTTGACGCGGAAAAGGGCTTCCTGGGGGGCCACGCGATCGTGGGGAGTCATATTCCGCTCGCGGCTGGGGTCGCGTTCGCCAGCAAGTACCGGGGCGAGGACCGGGTCTGCCTCTGCTATTTTGGCGACGGGGCGATCAACCAGGGCTCGGTTCACGAGGCGTTCAACATGGCCGCCATGTGGAAGCTGCCGGTGGTCTACATCGTGGAGAATAACCTTTACGCCATGGGGACGTCGCTGGCCCGTTCGTCGGCCGTCGAGGACCTGACGGTCCGTGGGGCGGTCCCTTATGGGATGCCGTCGTACTCGATCAATGGCAACGATATCGAGCTCATGGCCCAGACCACG
>JAKBAP010000571.1 GCA_021808995.1 Planctomycetota bacterium
ATCAACACAGGGGCCGTGGAGGCCAACAACCTCTACCTCGGCAACGGCAGTGCCCTCACGCTCCATGGCGGCGACGTCGTGAACGACTCGATCAATCTCAAGGGAGGGTCCACCTTGACCATCCAGCAGGTTGGCGGGACGGGGCTCACCTTCAACGGCGCCACGGCGGCGAGCCTCTCGATCGATCCGAGCCAGCTTGACTTGATCTTCAGCCTCAATTCGACGCCCAACTGGGATTTCCGGTGGAAGGACCCTAGCGGTGGCGGCACCTGGGTCAACACGATCGACTCGTTGATCACGGGAGGTGAGATCGTGATCACCGCTCCCAATGGCTACACGGTCGAGGACAGCAATGGCTACACCTACATCAACGGCATTCCCAACGCGGCTGTTCCCGAACCCTCCGGCATCGTGATGCTGTCACTCGGAACGTTTGGGCTTCTCGGAATCATGGCCGCGCGGCGACGGCGGACCCCTTGAGTCCAAGCTGGATCCCCGGACGGGCGGCGGCTCATCTGTTTGGGCTTCCGCTCGGCTCGGCGACCAGGGCCTGGAATTCAGGCCGGTCGCGAAGGATAGCGAGGTCGGAATCCTCGCGGGTGCTCTTGCGATTGGCGGGGTTGCGAAAAAAACCGAGATCCCGAGTGGCCTCGAGCCACTCGAACGCCTTCGCGATCCGAGCCTCGGCTTGCTTGGTCCGCTCGCCCGGCGCGAGCTTGGGATCGTCGCCGACCCCCTTCGCGAGCAGGGCAAGGACGCAGGCCGCGTTGTAGCGGTCGGCGATGGATTGGCCGGGCTCGATGGTGATTCGATCGGCGATCCGCTCGGCCGCGTCTCGGTCTCCCGCCGCGATGGACTCGAGGCCGACCGAGAGGTGATAACCGATCGGGACAGGCGGGTCGGCCAGCTCGACGACCCTGGTCCATTCCCGCAACGATTCGCGGTGCCGGCCGAGCCCCTGCAGCGCAATCGCCCGATTGCCGTGCAGTCTGAGGCAATTCGGCCGCGCGTACGCGTCGTTAGGCTCGTGCTTCAGATACGCCTCAAGGGGCCCGATCGCCTCACCCGAGATCTGGATCGACTGCTCGAGTTTGCCCGGATCCGAATTGAGGACGCCGGAGAGATTGGTCGCGACACTGCCGAGGGCCATCACGCCCCGATCGCTCTCCCGCGTCGTCCTGGTGCCGCGGAGCAAGTCCCAGGCTCGGCGCAGGGACTTTTCGGCCTCCTCGAACCGCCCATGAGTCCAATGAACAACAGCCAGATTGGTCAGAGACTCGGCGAGGGTGAACGCCGCCTCGGGCCACGCCTTGAGGTCGATCCGCGACCTCAGCTCGACCGCGCGCTCGTACTCGGCGATGGCCTGGTCGGGGTGATTCGTCGCGGCGAGCGCCAACGCGTGGTCGTGGTGGGCCATGGCCGCCAGCTCGAGTAATTGGTGATCGTCCCCCTTCTGCTCCAGCAGCGAGTCCGCCAGCTCGACCGCCTTTCGCCCCAGCATGACGCTCTTGTTGGGAGCATCCTTGGGTGGAACCTCGGTCGCCAGGCGGGCCAAGCATCGGATCCAGGCCACACGCGATTCGACGTCGTCGGGATGCGACTGATTGAGCCGTTCGTAAAGCCAGGCCGCCCTGCGCCCACTCGCGATTGCCTCGTCCGAGCGGCCCAGGATCAACAACGAAACGGAATTGTCCGAAAGTGTCTGGGCCGCGTCGGCCAGCATCAGTGGATCGCCCAGGTCGGCCCCCGCCAGGATCGCGTCGTGAAACCGCACCGCATGTTCGAGCAGGTCGTGACGAAGGTCGAGCATTCTCGGCGTGCCAAACAGGCTGGTGTCGCCTGTCCGCTCGAGCATCGCGTGGATCGTTTGCCGCGCCTGGAGATAGTTGCGCCTGGCCTCGGCGGCCTTGGACTCGGTGCGCAGGATCTGAGCCCGTAGCGCCCGGTCATGCCGCGCGACCAAGCCCAGGACCACCGCGACCGCGAGCACCACCGAGGCCGCCAGGGCCGATTGCCAGGGATGCCGCCGCGTCCATTTCATCAGCCGCCCGGGCGACCCCAGCCGGCGAGCGCGCACTGGCTCCCCCGCCAGGAACCGCCCCAGATCAAGCGCCAGCTCGCGCGCTGACGAATAGCGCTTGACGGGGGACTTTTCCAGGCATTTCAGGCAAATTGTTTCCAGATCCCGCGCCAGTCCCGGCCGGAAACTCCTGAGCGACCGAGGCTCGGTCTCGAGCACGAGTCTGATCGTTTCGACCGGCGACTCGCCGATGAATGGGGGTCGTCCAGTGAGCATGTGATAAAGCATTGCGCCCAGGGCATGGACATCGGCCGCCGGCCCGACCTCTCGGGATCGGCCAAGGGTCTGTTCGGGTGCCATGTAGCTTGGCGTGCCCAGAATCACACCCGTGGCCGTCCGGGCCGATTGGTCGTCGATCCGCTTGGCCAGCCCGAAATCGCCGATCTTGGGCCGGCCGCTCGCTGTGAAGAGGATGTTCGAGGGTTTCAGGTCGCGATGGATGATTCCTCGGTCGTGCGCTTCCTGGATCGCGAGGGCCAACGTCTGGGCGAGCAGGGCGACGTCGCGCGCCGGCATCGGGCCGGTCTTGATCCGGTCCGAGAGCGTCCCTCCCTCCAGGCATTCGATCACCAGGTAGGGCCGGCCCCGAGACTCGCCGACCGCGTGGATCAGAT
>JAKBAP010000106.1 GCA_021808995.1 Planctomycetota bacterium
TTTCGGCCCCCCCCCAGCACTTTTCGTGCCGTCAGGGGATTCGCCGAGGATGGCAAGAACCTCGGACTCGGGGAGAGAGCGGGCGCAACCCGCGGCCAACACGACGAAGAAGATGGGAATCGCACGTGCCACCATGATCCGCGACCTACCTTGGGAAACTCGGCGATGCGGAAACGTCACACAAGCATCAGTCTATTTAATCACCGTGTCCCGGAAAGTCAAAGAGTTTTCTTTGTTGAATACTTTGACTTCCCCGGTGGAGTCGGCACGCGGGCGCGGCGGCCGATGGGGGTCAGGATGAGATACGACGCCAGGTCCGAGAAATCATCGGTCCAGGCTCGCGCTCCAGTTCGGGGCGCGCCTTTGAGCCAGCGCCCGTCGACCGCCAGAGGGCCCAGGTCGGCCTCGGTCTCGGCCATGATCCCCCAGATCGACGGGGATTTGCCCTCTTGCTTTTCCGCGCTCGAGACCTCGATCTCGTAACACGCGCGATAGGCCAGGCCCGCGTCCTGGGCCTGTCGGGCCATGATCGTGTCCAGATCCAGGTATCGATTTGTAAGATTGAACGCCAGGATTCCTCCAGGGGCGAGCTTGGAGCGATAACCGCGAATCGCCTCTCGCGTGAGCAAATGCACGGGTGTCGCGTCGGAGCTGAAGGCGTCGAGGACGATGAGTGAGTACGAATGATCAAGGGCCGCGGCGATCTTGAGCCGGGCGTCGCCCAGGATGATTTCCGAGCTCGCCTGGCAATCGCTCAGGTACGTGAAATACCCCGGGTCGACGGCGATCCGGGCGACGATGGGATCAATCTCATAAAACCGCCAGCGCTCGCCGGCAAGACCGTACGCCGCCAGCGTGCCCGCCCCCAGGCCGACGACGGCGACATTCGCGCCTGGGCGATGGATCCGGGACCCGAGCGCGTTCATGAGCCGCCCGATGGGGCCGGTTCGGGTGAAATAGGTTAATGGGATCGCGCTTCGAGCCGGATCGAGGCTCTGCTGGCCGTGCAGGGTGCTTCCCAGAAACAGTCTGCGCAGGCTCGCGTGAGGGTCCTCGGTGACGCGGACGACGCCAAAAAACCCACGCTCGATATGGAGCAGGCGTCCGCTCGGCCCCTGGGTGAGCCCGCTCGCGCCCAGGAGCGCGGCGAGCACCAGCGCGAAACGGATCGGACGACGCCGAGAGGTCGCGCACGAATGAAACCCTATTCCCGCCGCGAGCATCACCCCCACGACGCCCCAACCCGATTCCGCCAGGCCCGCCAGGTTGATCGCGAGCGCGGCCGTGAGCCCAAACACGACGACGGCGGGTAAAACTCCCGTGATCAGATCCCCACGCGACCGCGCTCGAATGATCCCCCTTGGCGAGACCGCGCAGCCCAGGATCACGGCGGCGGGATATTCGACCACCCGGTTAAGGATCACGGGCGCGACCAGGGCGGCGAAGAGGCTCGCCATGAGCCCACCGGCGGCGAGTGTCAGGTAAAACGCCGTCGCCTGGCGGGCGGGTGGGCGCTCACGGACAAGCGCTCCCACGCAGCCCAGGGTCCCCGCGAGGAAAACGAAAAGATGAAGTGGAATCCAGACCAGGTGCGTGAAGCCCGCGCTCATCACGAGCGCCCACGCCGCGGCCGCGTAGGGGAGGGCCCAGGTCGCGGCCCGGACCACCACATCGCCCCGGCGCGCGAAGGCCACGATGAACCCGAGCAAATAGAGCGCGAGCGGAAGCGTCCAGAGCAGGGGGATCGACGCCAGATCCGTGGTGAGATAGGTCGTGAGGGCGGGGAGCCAGAGCGACGGGATGAGGATCAGCAAGAGCCGCCGTGCCAGGGCCGAGAGGGTTTGCCGTCCAGGCGTGGTTCCTGGCTCGATTTCCGCGGTCGGGAGCCGCGTGATCCTGGCGGCGACCGCGCTGGCCAGGATCAGAATCGAGGTGATCAGGAATCCTACCCGCCAGCCACGTTCTTGATCGGCGAGGCCCCAGGCGGGCTCGATGGCGAAGGGGTACGCGACCAGGGCGAGCAGGCTGCCGGTGTTGCTGGCGGCATAGAGAAAGTAGGGGTCGTGGGCGCGCGGATGACGGGTGGTCGCGAACCAAGCCTGAAGTAAGGGAGAGACGGCCGAGAGCGCGACCAGAGGGATCGCCGACCCGGCGAGCAGGCCCAACAAGGCGACCGCCGGCTGGCGGGTCTCGGCCAGCGCGAGACCTCCCGAGGCGAGCCGAGTGACCGGTCTGTTCGTCAAACCCAGGCCCAGGAAGAGGGCGACCCCCAGCAGGCCACTCAACGAGACAAGTCGCCGGGGACTCGCCGCTAGCCCATGCGCGAGCGCGTAGCCCCCCAGCAGGCTTGCTTGAAAAAAGACCAGGCACGCGGTCCAGACGGCCGGCGTTCCACCCAGAAAGGGAAGTGCTTCCTTGCCGATCATCGGCTGGATCGAAAAGAGGAGCGCCGACGCGAAAAACGCGGTGACGCTGTAAAGAAAGGCCATTCCCTGATTCCATCGACAGAGGCCCCGGGCTCCACGTCCCCCTCGTGATCGTCGCGGGGAAGCCGAAACCCAGCAAAGCGGCTAGAATACCATCTCGAGACCAGGGGGGCGTTGGTTGGTTCCTGGATGTTGCGAGGGCGAGACTTGGCGTCATTATCGAGACGGATCGGCAGTCGGTCGCGGTTCAGCGCGTATCTCAGGGCCTTTCGCGCTCGGCTCAAGGTTCCTGAATCCAGGATTGGCGATCAACCCGCCAAACACCGGTCGATGTCCCGGCTCTATCGCGAGCTGCATCGGCTCGTTCGCGGCCAACGAGCCGCGATCGCGGTTGCCCTGATCTTGCTCTCGCTGGCGACCTTGCTCAAGTTAATCCCCCCCCTGGCCACCAAGGCCGCCGTCGACTACGCGATGCTCGGGCGGCCCGTCCCGGAATCGATCGCCGCCTATCGACCCGCCTGGATGCCCGATACGCCCAGGTCGCGCTTGATCGCGCTGACCCTGATCGTCTTCGTCGTTTCCGTGCTGGGAAAGATCCTGGGGCTCGCCAGTCGCTGGCGGGCCACCCAGGCAACCAAGAAGGTCCAGGTCGCCGTTCGCCGAACAGTCTATGAACATGCGATGCGGCTCCCCTTGCACCGGGTTTACGAGCTCAAGTCGGGCGGCGCTTCGAGTCTCTTGCGCGAGGACGCCGGCGGCGTGGGTGAATTGATCTTCAGCATGCTCTACAACCCCTGGCAGGCGCTCGTGCAGTTCGCGGGGGGGGTCGTGGTGATGGCGTTCGTGGATTGGCGGCTCTTGCTGGGGGCTCTGTTGTTGGTCCCAGGGGTTTATTACTCGGACCTCATGTGGAACCGCCGCATTCGCCCCCTGTTTCGCGACGTCCGCCGAGAGCGCCAGGACATCGACGCCCAGACCACCGAGGTCTTCGGCGGCATGCGTGTCGTTCGCGCCTTCGGCCGTCAAAAAAGCGAATCGGCTCGCTTTATGTTCAACAACCACTTCATGACCCGGCTCGAGCTTCACGTGTGGAAGCTTTCCAGGATGATCGAGCTCTTATGGGAATTTCTCTTGCCGATGGCGTCGGTGGCGCTTTTGCTTTACGGCGGATTGCGGGTGATCTCGGGGGAGCTGTCGCTGGGCGACTTGATGATGTTCCTGGTCTATCTGGCGATGTTGCTCGAGCCGATGGCCGTCCTGGCGACCTCGGTCACCCAGTTTCAAAACAATCTCTCGGGTTTTGACCGGGTTTTGGACCTCCTGGCCGAGCCTCGAGAGATGTCGGACGGCCCAAGTGCCCGGCTGTCGGCGAGCCGGGCGGCTCGGGGCGGGATCATCCTGCGCGACCTCGGGTTTGTCTATCCCGGTACATCGCGAGAGGTGATCCGCGAGGTCACGCTCGAGGTCGAGCCAGGCGAGACGATCGCGCTCGTGGGTCGAAGCGGCTCGGGCAAGACCACGCTCTGCAACCTGATCGCGCGGTTTTACGACCCGACCGCGGGCGCGATCCTGCTCGACGGGGTGGACTTGAGGCGATACGACGTCGAGAGTTATCGGCGGTTGCTGGGGATCGTCGAGCAAGATGTCTTCCTGTTTGACGGCACGATCGCCGAAAACATCGCCTATGGCGACCGATCAAGCGGCCAATCGCAGGTGTTACAAGCCGCTCGGGCGGCCAACGCCCATGAATTCATCGAGCGCCTGCCCCAAGGGTACGACACCTTGATCGGCGAGCGCGGAGTCAGGCTCAGCGGCGGCCAGCGGCAGCGGCTGGCGATCGCCCGCGCCGTCCTCGCCGATCCCAGGCTCTTCATCATGGACGAGGCCACCAGCAACCTGGACAGCGAAAGCGAACGGCTCATCCAGCAGAGCCTGGCCCGAATTCTCAAGGGGCGAACGTCGTTCGTGATCGCGCATCGACTCAGCACGATTCGCGACGCCGACCGGATCCTGGTGCTTGATCAAGGGACCGTGGTCGAATCAGGCGACCACGACGCGCTCATGGCCGATGGCGGATTGTATCGCGACATGGTCGAGCTCCAGCGGATCGAACAGCGGGACAACCAGGGGTGATCACGGCCATTCACCGGGCTCTAGGGGTTTCGAGCCTCGATCACGACCGGCACGCCTCGCGCGGGGCGAAGGGTCATGGTGGCGAGCGGCGTCACGACCGCGCCCGGGGCAAG
Organism: Planctomycetota bacterium; assembly: GCA_021808995.1. Lineage (GTDB taxonomy): Bacteria > Planctomycetota > Planctomycetia > Isosphaerales > Isosphaeraceae > JAKBAP01. The sequence goes on from JAKBAP010000106.1 coordinate 4,673, forward strand.
CCTGACCCGATAGCGCCTGCCGATCGCCGCCAGGATCAAGACCGCCTCCATCAAGGCGAAATTGTTCCCGATGCAGATCCTCGGTCCACCGCCAAACGGAAAATAGGCATACCGCGGAATGCGATCGAGCGAGCCATCGCCCCAGCGATGGGGACGAAACACCTGGGGATCGTCGTACCAGCGGGGGTCCCGATGCACGACCCACTGGGGCATGAAAACCGTCGCTCCCTTCGCGATTGACCAGCCCCCGACCTCGACCGGCTCGATCGCCTCGCGCCCGACCATCCACACCGTGGGATAAACGCGCAAGGTTTCCGAGATAACATTGTTCGTGTATTTGAGCCGGGGCAGGTCGTCCACGGTGGGGGGGCGGTCGGGAAGGACGGCGTCGAGCTCGGCATGCAGCATTCGCTCGGCCTCGGGATTTCGCGAGAGCAAGACCCAGGCCCACGCGAGGGTGTTGGCGGTGGTTTCATGGCCGGCCATGAAGAGGGTCATGACCTCGTCTCGCAGTTGCTGGTCGGTCATCGATCGGCCGCTTTCCTCGTCCTGGGCGCGAAGCAGCATCGAGAGCAAGTCACCCCGATCACCGTCCGAGTCCCGTCGCGCCTTGATGATCCCAAACAGGATCCGCTCGAGCCGGCGAATCGCGAACAAGACGCGCAGATTGACCGGCGTCGGAAGCCAATCCGGCGGGGTGATCAGGCTGCCGGTGCGCGCGACAAAACAGTGCATCAAGGTCTCCATGGCCGCGCTCGCCGCCGCGGTCTGGCCGTCGAGCTCGGCGTCAAAGAGCGTCTTGGCGACGATCTGGAGGGTCAGCCTCATCATGTCGTCGTGAATGTCGCGCGTGTCGCCGTCACGCCATACGGCCGTCATTCGCTCGCTATAATCGACCATGCACTGGCCGTAGGTCCTGATCCGCTCGCGGTGAAACGCGGGCTGGGCCAGCTTTCGCTGATCTCGCCAAAAGCTCCCCTCGCTGGTCAGCAACCCCTGGCCCAGCGTGCGCCTGGTCCGCCTGAGCCGGTAATGCTTGATGAATTTGCGATTGAGCTCGACCAACACCTGCTCGATCAGATCGGGATGATTGAGAAAGACGATCTCACGTGGCCCAAAACGGGCGCTGACGCAATCGCCGTATTCCGAGGCCCAGCGCTCCATCGCGCCGAGCTGGTCCCGGCTGAACTCCTTGAGATTGCCAAGGATCGCGCTTCGGCGTGGACCGGGGATTGGCCGCGCGGGCGATTGGAGGGTCGTCATCGTGTGATCCTTGTTCTGATCCTCAGGCCCGTTTCATCGTCGGTGGAGCACGGCTATGATAGAGCCTTGCCGCTCGCGGCGTCGCGAAAAAAACCAAAAGGAGAACGACGATGGGACTGTATCGAGAGACCTTGTCGCGTCGGGGGTTCCTGGATCGGTCGGTCGGGGGCCTGATGGCCGCCGGACTGCCGGCGTGGTATGCCAGGGAGGTCGCGGCGGCCGCCCAGGCCCAGGCGCCGGCGGACGCGAAGGCCGCGAAATCAGGCGCGAATGATCAGATCGTCATGGCCGCGATCGGGACCGGAGGGCAGGGCACCGGCATCATGAAATGGGCCAAGAGCAAGCCCGGCGTGAAGTTCGTGGCCGTCTGCGACCTGGACGACGAAAGGCGCAAGAAAGCCGCCGGCGTGATCGGCAAGGATTGTCGCGAATACAAGGATTTTCGCGAGCTCCTGGCCAAGGAACACGTGAACGCGGTGACGATCGGCACGGTCGACCACTGGCACGCGCTGGTGGCGATCGCCGCGATGAAGGCCGGCTGCGACGTCTATTGCGAAAAACCCCTCTCGCTCACGATCGAGGAAGGCAAGGCGATGCTGGAGGCGGCCCGGAAATACAACCGGGTCTTCCAGACCGGCAGCCAACAGCGCTCCGACGCGCGGTATCGCCTGGCGTGCGAACTGGTGCGGAATGGGCGGATTGGCAAGGTCCATACCGTCGAGGCCCGAATTGGCGACAACCCGATCGGCGGTCCCTTCCCCACCACGACCGCGCCCGAGGGGCTCGACTGGGACTTCTGGAAAGGCCCCACCGCCGACGTCCCCTACGTTAAGGAGCGCTGTCACTATGAATTCCGCTGGTGGTACGAATACTCAGGCGGAAAGATGACCGACTGGGGCGCGCACCATAACGACCTCGCACAGTGGGGCACGGGAAAGGACGGCTCGGGCCCGGTGTCGGTCACCGCGGTCGGGGTCGAGCCATCGAAAAAGCCCAACTCCTACAATTGCCACCCGCATTTCGCCGTGAACTATGAATACGCCGACGGTGCCCGACTGATCACCACCAGCGATGGCGAAAACGGCAACCGCTTCATCGGCGACGACGGCTGGATCTTCGTCAGCCGCGGACGCATCGAGGCCAGCGATCCCAAGCTGATCAAGGAGCCGCTCCCGAAGGACGCCCATCGTCTGTATCATTCGAATGATCACATGGGCAACTTCATGGACTGCATCAAGAGCCGCAAGCGGCCCATTTGCGACGTCGAGGTCGGCTATCGCTCGGCGAGCGTCTGCCACATCGGCGCGATCTCGCTGCGGCTGGGCATCCCGCTCGAATGGGACCCTAAGGCCGAAAAGTTCGTCGGACCCCACGCCGACAAGGGCAACGCCATGCTCTCTCGCGAAATGCGCTCACCCTCGCGGCTCGATTTTTAGCCCCTTCACTCACCCCCCCGCGAACGCTGGCGTTCACGCGCTCGCGGGGGCGTCGTCCACCGGCCTGGTGGGATCGATCGCGATCCAGATCAGCATCCCGATCAGGGCCACCAGCGAATAAACGAAAAAACCAGGGTCCCACCGCGCCCGGCCTTCGTATCCCAGCCCAGCCATGAAATCGGCGAATCGCCCCATGAAAAGCTGCGAGGCGATTCCTCCGAGAGCGCCAATCATGTTCATCATCCCGAAGAGCGCGCCCAGGTGACGACCGCTCACCTGGGTCGCGCTCGCCCACCACGCCGGCACCTGAAGCTGCACGCCCAGGCACGCGAGCGCGACCAGGATCGCCGAACCCATGATCCCGTCGGTGAACACGCTCCCCAGGATGCACACCGTCGTCAGACCCGCCCCAAACACGCTCTGGGCGGTTCGGCCCCACCGGCGATCGCCGGTCGTCTTCACCAGCCAGTCGGTAAACCAGCCCGCGAACAGGCAGCCAACCGCCCCCACGCCCAGGACCAGGCTCGAAAGCCGAGCCGATTGCTCGGGCGTCGCGCCCCGGGCCTCTTGCAGATATGTGGGATACCAGGAAAAAAGCATATAATACGTCGCCGTCATCGTGATCATGGCCGCGCCCAGGAGCCAGACATTCGCGCACGCCACGACCCGCTTCCAGGGAATCGGGCCATGCGCGTGGGAGTCGGCATGGGCTTGGCCCCGCGTGATCAGCGCGCGTTCGGCGTCGTTGGTGGCCGGGTGTAGGGCGGGCTCGTCGCGAAACCAAAGAAAAAACGAGCCGGCCCAGGCCAGACCCAGCAGCCCGAAAACGGCGAACGACCACCGCCAGCCGATCTGATCGATCAGGCTCTGGGAGACCATCGGCGCGGCCGCGCCGCCCAAGAGCATGGCCGTCGTGACCAGCCCCTGCGCCTGGCCGCGGGTTGAGTCGGGAAACCAGTTCCTGAGCACGCGGGCCGAGTTGGGTAGAGCGCCTGCCTCCCCCGCCCCGAACAGAAACCGCACTCCCAGAAGCATCCAAAACCCCGTCGCCGCCCCCGTAAGCGCGGTAAAGCCCGACCACCAGATGACGATCCGCGTCAGCACTCCGCGCGATCCATACCGATCGCCCCAGCGCCCCGTGGGGATCTCAAACAGGGCGTAGGCCAGGGTAAAGACGGCGAAGACATACCCCTTTTGGGTCTCGCTGAGTCCAAGCTCGCTCTTGATGAACGGCGCGGCCTGACCGATGCAAACGCGGTCGAGATACAGCACGAAGGTCATCGCGGCCAGGAAGGCAAGCACACGGTAGCGAACCCGGGTCGGACGTGAAGCGGGATCGAGGGGTTCAGCCGCGGCGATGAAACGGGGGTGCTCGGGATCGGTGGGCTCGTTCATGAACCGGGCTGGCTCCTGGCTTGGGGTTTGAGTCGCGAAGCACTTGCCCTGGCCGCGAGCTCGGCACGGGCCTGGGCCATGACATCCTTGATCGCCACGGGCTTGCCACCCTGGCGCTTGCTCTGGTCGGCCGCTTCCATGAAAGCCAGGATCTCGATCGTCTCGTCAAGGCTCACGGGCGGCCGGCCCCCCTTGAAAAATCGGACGATCTCAACGACCAGGGGCTCATAGCCGCCGTAACCGCCGCTCTTCACGATCGATTTGCTCCCAAACACGGTCGCGCCATAATCCGCCCGGCCCTGGCGAACACCGCGAAAGGTTCCCACCCGGCCACCCCCCCAGACCCCGACGGCCAGGTCGGTCCCCTCGGTCTGGGTCCGGGCCACGGTCAGGCAGCCCATGCCCATGAATGTATAAAGCGTCTCGACCCCGTGGATTCCATACCAGAACAGATCGGGATGGTGGGGCTCGAGATGACAGGGCGAAAATGCCTCGCAACCGACGACATCGCCGACCCTGGGATCATGGGCCAACGGGGCGATGGCCGGGCTAAAGCGGAGCGACGAGCTGGAAAAACAGGGGGTCTTGGTCTCGCGGGCGAGAGCGGCGATCGCCAGCCCGTCCGCCAGCGAACCCGCGAACGGCTTGTCGATGAATAGCGGCTTATGAGCCCTGAGCGCGGCGGCGGCCTGCGCGAGATGGGGCCGGCCGTCGACACTTTCGAGCAACACGACGTCAACCTGACCCAGCAATTCGTCGATCGAGGAGACGATCTCAACACCAAGTTTTTCGCGCATTTCCTTGGTATATTCGGGCACCCGGTCGCGGCTGGAGGGGATATCCGCGCTGCCGCCGGGGAAGGCCGCCGTCACGCGGACGCCGGCAAGCTCGGGCTTGGGACTTTTGGCGTTCAAAAGCCCGGTAAACGCCGTCGCATGCGACGTGTCGAGCCCGATCATGCCGGCTCGGAGGGGCCTGGCGGAGGGATCTTCCGCACGTGTCCAGGGCCCGGAAATCGCGAGCCCGCCGAGCATGATCATGGACAGGAATAACGGTCTATCACGTCGAACATTCATCGCGAACGGTCCCTCGGGTTTCGGCATGCGACATTTCCCAGCACCCGCGTGAGCTCGCCCATCATCGGCCCTGGACGGTCGGGTTGCAACGTCGTGGCCCGGAACTGGCGATAACCGGGATGCCCAGCCCCTGCCACCGATCAGACCCCGGCGTCCCATCCCAGCCAAATCGGCAGGCGGGGAACAGTCGTCATCCCGACGCCGCATCGGCGTCGAAGGGAGTGGGGCAAACGACGCCCCATGCAAATCAATCGCTCACGAATCGCGCGGAATCGCCGGCTCAGGCTCGAATGGCATCGCGGTAACGCTACTCCTCCTGGCTCGACGGGCGAGACAGCCACACGGATTCGGCGGCCGACGAAGTCCCAATCGCTCGGCGTGGTCGTTCACGGGCCGTCGCGGTTGGAATCACGCGACGGGGATGAGCGTCGCGATGCACGAGTCGTCGCCGACGCGGCGAATTGGAGGCATTTCGTCAAAGCCCGAAGCGGCGGCGAGACAATTCCGCGCTCCAACATCGGACGGATCACATGAGTACGAGCCCGAAACGCCGGCGAGTGAATTCCGGTCCCAGCCTCGGCCGCAGTGGGTCGAGAACGCGCCCTACCGCGACATGGGCGAAATGCACGGGTTTGCCCGACGCTGGCGCGACGAACATCGGGGGCTGTGGTTCACCACGACCAAGCTCTCGGGGTTTTGCTTGCTCATGAAACGCGTTGTTTACGAGAGGATTGGAAGGCTTGACGAACGCTTTGGGCTGGGGCTCTTCGACGACGACGACCTGGCCGTCCGCGCCCGCCAGGCGGGCTTTGGGCTCGCCGTCGCCCGCGATCTCTTCGTGCACCATTTCGGCAGCCGCACGTTCGCGGGCAATGGTGTCGATTCCGAAGCGCTGCTCGAGGAAAACGCGCGGCGATTCGCGGACAACTGGGGGGTACGATGCTCCCATTGGGCGAAGGGCCGGGATTTTGCCGTCCGCGGCCGGGCTGGATGGAGCCGTGAGCTTGATTGGTGTGCCTCGCTTCGCCGGACGCACCCTACCGGCTGACAGCTCGATTCGTGTGTCTCGGGATCCGTCTCCTCGACCCGATTGCGGAGCGTGAAACCTTGGTTTAAGGTTGGAGGGTCCTCGCGATGACTTTCCCACCCCTGAATCCTTCCCGGGAGCACGAGTGATGTCGAAATCGCAGCTCAATCGTCGTCGGTTTCTCAACACTTCGGTGGCCGCCGGCCTTGGCGCGGGTTTCGCCATCAGCGGCACCAAATCGTCCGGGCGGATCATGGGGGCCAACGAAACGGTCCGGATCGCCGTCGCGGGCCTGAACGGGCGCGGGGGCGATCATATTGGCGAGTTTGGCAAGATGTCGGGCGTTCAAATCACGCATTTGATCGATCCCGACACGCGGACCTACAGGAAACGGCTCGATCAGATCGCCAAGCTCGGAGGAAAGACCCCGGCGACGGTTCAGGACGTCCGCAAGGTTCTGGAAGACCCGTCGGTCGACGCCATCTCGGTCGCCACGCCCAACCACTGGCACGCCCTGATCACGATCTGGGCCTGCCAGGCGGGGAAGGACGTTTATGTCGAAAAGCCCTGTAGTCACAACGTCCACGAAGGGCGAATCGCCGTCGAGGCCGCCAGGCGCAACAAGCGTATCGTCCAGCACGGCACCCAGAGCCGGTCGAGCAAGGACTGGGCACGCGCGGTCGAGGTGATCCAATCGGGGCATCTGGGCAAGCTCCTGGTCTCGCGGGCCTTGTGTTATAAATCGCGCGAATCGATCGGGCAAAAGCCGATCACGACCCCCCCCGAGCAGGTTGCGTTCGACATCTGGCTCGGACCCGCCCCGGAACAGCCCTATCATGCCAATCTGGTGCCTTACAACTGGCACTGGTTCTGGGATTTCGGCAACGGCGACATCGGCAATCAGGGCGTCCATCAGATGGATATCGCGCGCTGGATGATCGCAGGCGCGAAGGGCGCGAGCGCGACCTATCCGAGGTCGGTCCAGACCCTGGGCGGCCGGTTCGGCTACAAGGACCAGGGGGAGACGCCCAATACCCAGATCGCCGTCATGGACTTTGGCGACACCGAGCTGATTTTCGAGGTCCGGGGCTTGAAGACCGCTCCCTACCACGGCGAAAAGGTCGGCAATATTGCCCATCTCGAGGCCGGCGACATCGTGGGAACCAAATTTTACCCCAAGGACGGCTCAAAGCCTGTCGCGGTCGCGAGCTTACTCAAGACCGAGGTCAAGCGCGGGCCAGGCCACAGTCACTTCGCGAACTTCATCGCGGCGGTTAAGAGCCGAAACACGGCCGACCTGAACGCGGACATCCTTGAGGGGCACTATTCGGCCGCTCTCTGCCATCTGGCCAACATCTCGTACCGGCTGGGCGTCGAAAGCACCTTCGACAGCGCGACCAAGGCTTTCGGAGACGATAAGGCGGCCCACGAGACGGTCGAGCGCATGGGCGAACATCTCAAGGCCGATGCCGTACCGGTCGACGGCCTCAAATATCGCGTTGGCCCCAAGCTGGCCTTCGATGCCGCCACCGAATCGTTCACCGGCGATTCCCAGGCTAACGCCCTGTTGACCAGGACCTATCGCTCGCCTTTCGTCGTTCCCGACCGCATGACTTGATCACGAAAAAAGCCTGGGGGGCGTGGGCCAGACGGCCCCGCCTCACAGGCTTCCGTTGACATCGCGGGAGGGGTAGTCGGCTATTTCACCATGTCGCGCCAGGCGAAATAGGCGTCGATCCATTCGTGCCCCTTGGGGAGCGGGTCGACCCACTCGAGCCGGCTGATATCGACCACCCGCGTCTTGCCGCTCGACTTACAGACGGCGTTGAGACCATAGCCGTTTTTCGGCCACTCGAGCCGCTCGCACTCGACGACTTCGTTTTCCACCCGAGCGGTGAACGGACACTGAACTTCGTCACGAATCACACTGAGCAAGCCCGCGTGTTCCTCGCTCTCGTCCGAGCTTTCGCGGGTTGCCTGGTCGATCAGAGCGCGAAGTTTCTTGCGTCCGCTGGTCGCGGCGGCGGAACCCGTACGGGGTGATCCGCCGAATTGGAAGCTCCAGTTCATGGATGCACACACCTTTGCTTCGGTCGGACATCGAGGATGCGAATAATCAATTGGTGCAAACCGAGGCGACGATCCGGTGGGGCTTCCATGTCAAAATCGCGGATCATCACAAAGATAGTCTATCGTCGCGGGAGAACTGCTTTATTGAGCAAGTTTTTCGAAATCGACCCGACCGCCGACCATCAGGTTGAAGGGTATCCTGGGGTCGCTCGCGAATCACGCCGCAGGGGGGGGGTTCCGTGACATCGGGATCACCCGAAACGCGGGGCATCAGGCATTGAAGCGACCTGAGAGGCCACCCGCTTCGAGCAGGATCGCCAAGGGGCTCGTCGGATCGGATCGAGCAACGACAGATTGGGCGACGAGAGATCGAGACCAATCGCGCCGGTACGCACGAGGAGGGCGAGAAAGCCCTCGTCCAGGG
>JAKBAP010000107.1 GCA_021808995.1 Planctomycetota bacterium
AGGCCAAGACCGAGCCCATACCCACCGTAGAAGCCGCCATAGCCGCCGTAGCCGCGACCATAACCGCCGTAGCCGCGACCATAGCCGCCCATGCCCCCACCGTAGCCGCCCATGTGGCCGCCATAGCCACCCATGCCCCCGCCCATATGGCCGCCCATGCCGCCCATTCCGCCGCCGTGTCCACCGCCGCCTCCGCCGCCGCCGCCGTGGGCCAGCGCGGATGCCCCGCCAAGTCCCATGAGCCCGATCGCGGAGCCCAGGGTCAAAACCGCCAGCCACTTCGGATGTCGCACGTGATTCCTCATCTCTGGGCTCCTCTTCGCAAAGAGCGTGGCCTTCCTCGATCCGATCACCCACACCGGACGAACGCCGGTCATCACCCTCGATCGAGAAGGCTCTCTTTATAGAATACGTTCTCTCGGGGGTCTCGGGACCATGTCTCTCCCTGAAAGCGATCCGACAACGATCGGCGCGTGGCCTCACGGTCGATCGCAACGTATTATTCAGAGTCAGGTTATCGTGGGAGCGCGAGAGATCGCGGCGTCGATCAGGAATCTTGGTTTCGCGACGATACCCGGCGGCGGATCGGTTGTTTAACAGGGTACGACGCGAGAATCGTCCCGCATCGTGAGAAGCGCTGGCGGCTTGAGTGGGGAAGGGGGCTCTGAATGTCGTGGCCGCGGAACCCGCGAATGACGGTGCGTGGAGATCGAGGGGGGCGGATCGGGGTGATGGGCCTGGCAATGGCGCTTGGTCTCGCGCTCGCGACGGGAACGGCGATCGCCCGCTCGGGCGACGACAAATCCCCAGCGGCCAAGAAACCCACCGTTCTGAAGGGGGCGGGCCAGGGTCAACCCCATAAGAAAGAGGCCCCCAAAAAGAGCGAGCCCGAGCCCAAGGTTACCCTTCCAGCGCGACCGGCGCGTACCGTGACCCCTCCTTCGATCACCTCGGCCGATGTTGATCGGATGCTCGCGGCGCACCTCAAGAAGAACGATCCCAAGGTCGAGCCGGCGTCCCGAACCACCGACGTGGAATATGTCAGGCGCGTCTATTTCGATCTGGTCGGCATGCCGCCGACGGCCGACCAGGTGCTGTTTTTCGTGAAGAACCACGCCAAGGATAAGCGCGAGCAGCTTGTCGACACCTTGCTCAGGACCCCGGAATACGCGCGAAGCTGGGCTAAATACTGGCGTGACGTGATCAAGTTTCACGCCACCGTCGACAATCTCGGGCGGATCCGCCTGGACCTCTTCGAGGACTGGCTGGCCAAGCAGCTTTCGGACAACACGCCGTGGGATCGGATCGCGTCCGACATGATCACGGCGACGGGTCGAAACGACGAGAATGGGGCGGTCGCCCTGGCCATGGCCCATCAAGCCCAGCCGGTCGAGCTGGCGGGCGAGGTCTCGCGGATTTTCATGGGGGTGCAGATTCAGTGTGCCCAGTGCCATGATCACAAGACCGACTCCTGGAAGCAGAGACAATTTCACGAATTCGCGGCCTTTTTCGCCGGTGTTCGTGAGCGGCAGGTGATGAAGCAGGAGCCTGGGCAGTTGCCGATTTTCGCGGTCCAGCCCTTGGGGAGCCGCCGCTACACGATGCCCGACAAGACCGACCCCAAGAAACAGATCCCGATCGCGCCGAGGTTTTTCCTGACCAGCAGCGACACCGCCGCGCCGGCGATCCCCGAGCTCACGCCGCCGCTCGATCGGCGGGCGCTCGTGGCGTCGTATATCACGGGACAAGACAATCCCTGGTTCGCCAAGGCGTACATTAATCGTGTCTGGTATGTCCTCATGGGCGAGACATTTTACGAGCCCATCGACGACATCGGCCCCGAACGGACGGCCAAGGGGGGCGAGATCCTCGACGCCATCGCCAAGGATTGGCAAAACGGCGGCTACGACGTCCGCTGGTTGTTCCGGCTGATCCTGAATACCGAGGCCTATCAGCGCAGGGTCCGGTCCACGGCCAACGCGGCGGGAAAGACCCTCTTTGCCTCGAACTGCCCCAGCCGCATGCGGGCCGATCAGGTGTTTGACGCGCTTGCCCAGGCCCTCGCGCTGACGCTCGACGCCAACGGTAATTTCATCAGGCCCACGCCGCCCAATCGACCCGGTCCCGGCAAGCCTCAAAACCCCGCGCCGGCCGCCGCCAAGATCCCGGTCAGCTTCGCCGACACCAAGCCTATCCTCACCAAGAAAGAAGCCAAGAAACAGGCCGCCGCCGCCGGGTTTCAGGCTCTCAAGGGGAAAAACCCGGTCCTGGCCGCCCGGCTGGGCGGGCCCAGGGTGCTCTTTGAACGCGTCTTTGGAATCGATCCCTCGGTCGCCAACGACGACGTCACCGGAACCATCCCCCAGGCCCTCTATCTCATGAACGGCCCCCTCGTCAACGGCCGGACCCAGGCCCGGCCGGGAACCCTGCTGGCCGAGATCCTGACCTCGACCCCCGACAACCGGGCGGCCCTCGGCGCGCTTTATCTGCGGGTGCTCTCTCGGCAGCCGACCAATCACGAGGTCGAGATCTGCGGCAAATACCTCGCGTCCGTCGGCAACCGCAAGGAAGCGTTCGAGGATATTTACTGGAGCCTTATCAACACTACCGAATTCATCACCCGGCGTTAGACGACGAGGCCCGTCGTGCCGCCTGTCGTCTCGAGTGGGCATTCCGATCCCAGGCATCGAAAGGGGGCTCCGATGGACTTTGAACGGGAGATCGTGCAGGTCTCGATGAATGGCCAGGGCGTCCTGAGCCGGCGCGGGTTTTTGCAAGCGATCGGGCTCGGGGCCGCCGGGCTCGCGGGGGCCGCGCCGGCGAGCTTCATGGACCTGATGACGCTCAAGGCCGACGAGATCCGCAAGCACGAAATGGCGTGCATCCTGCTCTGGATGGGGGGCGGGCCCAGTCAGCTTGAGACCTTCGACCCCAAACCCGGCACCGAGCACGGCGGCACGACCAAGGCCATCTCCACCAGCGTCCCCGGTATCTCGATCGCCGAGGGCTGGAACCAGACCGCCAAGGTCATGAACGACATCGCCCTGATCCGGTCCATGACAAATAAAGAGGGCAACCATCAGCGCGCCACCTATCAACTCCACACCGGCTACGTCCCTTCCGCGACCATCAAGCACCCACACATCGGCTGCTCGGCGATCAGCGAAATGGGGGAGAGCAAATTCGATCTTCCTCATATTGTGAGCATCGGCGGGCCCACCATTGGCGCGGGATATCTGGGGGCGGCCCTCGAGCCGTTTGTCGTTCAAAACCCCGACAAACCCCCCGAGAACACCCAGCCCCAGGTCGCCACCGATCGCTTCAAGCGCAGGCTCGGCTTGCTCGACCATCTGGAAGGGGCCGGCTTTGAACGTACCGGAGGCGGCGATCGCGTCCGCGACCACCGCGCGCTCTATCGCCAGACCGCCCGGATGATCCTCTCGCCCCACATGCGGGCCTTTCACCTTGATGACGAGCCAAGCCCACTTCGCGACGCCTATGGGCGCAATCCCTTTGGCCAGGGCTGCTTGCTCGCTCGCCGCCTGGTCCAGGCCGGCGCGACCTTTGTCGAGGTCCGATCCAACGGCTGGGACACCCACCAGCAAAACAACGAGCGCGTGCTCAAGATCGCCAACCAGGTCGACCCAGGGTTCGCCACCTTGATCAGCGATCTCAAGTCGCGGGGGATGCTCGATAAGACCCTCGTGATCTGGATGGGCGAATTCGGCCGCACTCCCAAGATCAATCCGAGCGCCGGCCGCGACCACTTCCCGAGGGTTTTCAACGTCGCCTTGGCCGGTGGCGGAATCAAGGGAGGGCGGGTCGTCGGGGCCTCGACCGCCGATGGATCCGACGTCAAGGACAACCCCATCGGCGTTTCCGACCTGCTCGCCTCGGTTTGCCACGGTCTCAAGGTCGACCCCACCAAGGAAAACATGACCCCGATCGGCCGTCCGATCAAGATCGTCGACGGCGGCAAGGTGATCCCGTCCCTTTTTGGGTAAAATGGCCGGGATGGCGGCCCAACCACGCGATTACCCAGTCGGCCGCCGAATCGGAATCGGCCCCGAGGTCACGCGTCATGGGAACCGGCCTGATCCTGGTCATGGTGGCTGCTTGCGCCTATATCATCTATCAGGCCGCCCGGCCCAGGGATGTCTTTCGGATCGAGGTCGAGGGGGGCCGGGCGACGATCGCGGCGGGGGTGGTGTTGCCGGCCTTCGCCCGTGACGTCGCCGAGATCTGCGCCCGCAACCAGGTGAATCGTGCCAGCGTCCGCGGCGTGGTCCAGGGCAAACGGATCGTGCTGGTCTTTTCCTCAAGCCTTGGTCCGGCCTGCCGGCAACAGATTCGCAACGTCTGGACCAGCACCGGATGGAAACCCCCCCTGTCCAAGCCCAGGGGCTGAGTGTGACGATTACGGTGTTGTTGAGACCCTGAACGTGCGATTCATGCGTCTCGGCCGGCGCTTCCGTCAGTACCCGCACATCCGGCGCAACCCGCGTTTCGAGAATCCGGCGAGGTCTCATCCTTCGGGTTGTGCCGCAGGGACGTGGTATGACGGTCGATAGAGACATCAGGAAGAAGTCACAACCGGGAAGGTCCCACTCAGGTTGTTTCGCGGGTCGGCACGACCCCAGGATGTGCGAAGCAATGCCGAGGCTTGAGATCGCGGGTTGGCGATCCAGGCGGGGACCGAGGCGTGAAGGGCCGCCGGTTGCCAACGATCAGGAGGATCGTATCATGGCCAGCGCAAGCGATCGGCGACGTCGAACGCCCCCGCGTCGGTTTCAGCCGACGGTTGGGGGCCCCTTGGAACCACGCGTGCTCTTGTCCCACGCGGCCCACGTGGCTCACGAGGCCCACGTGGCTCAAGCGGCCCATCCGGCGGGTCATGGACATATTAAGGGAACCGCCTACCATTATTTGCTGACACATACGAACCCCAAGAACGCCAACAGCTTGCACGTGCCCCGGTTCCTGGGCTCGGATGCTCCGTTTTTTCTCAACCTTCAGCCCTACCGGCGGCATTACTTCGTGGCTACCCAGACGGCCCGGGGGGGCCAGGCCGTCGAGGTGACGGCTCTGGATGGCTCGCATTACATGATCAAGCTCTCGTACACCTCGAACACGACCGCGACCAACATCGCGGAGGGGGCCAACGGCCAGGGAGGCGTGGCCACCCCGACCGACGTCACCAGCCAGGTCTCCATGCAAAACGCCAATTATCCGCAGCCCTTGGGCACGATTCGGGCTTACCCCATGTCGGGAGGCCGGGTGGGCCTGATCATCGACGGCTCAACCCCCAACACCGAGGTTACCGTCAACCCCTTGGGTGAGCCGCAAATCAAGGGCTTCGCCCATAGCTTCGCCTACGGAGAGTCGACCCGGAAGCACTTGCTCAACATCGGCCAGATCACGGTCAACAGCGGCCAGATCGGCTCGTTCCTGGGCTTCCAGGATGCTTCGCTCTCTGGGCCGCTGATCGCCAGCGCGTCGAGTGGCATCGACCGGATCGCGTTTGACCAACTGCTCCCCGGGGCGACTATCCAGACCGGCGGCGACGTGAATACGCTGGACATTCTCGAGGGCGCGACGCTCAGCGGAGCGGGGACCGGCATCTCGATCGGCCGCGACCTGAACCTGCTGAACATCGGTGGGTCGCTTTCGGTCACCAACGGCGCGACCTTCACGATCGGGCGTGATCTCGGGCTGGTGCCGCAACCTCCCAAGGGAACCGGGACCGGGTCGAACGTCCTGTTGTTGAATTTCAACTCGCTCGCGACCACGACCGTCAACAATGTCATCCTGCCCCCTTCCGTGGGAGCCTACATCCAGGGCAACGTCCTGGTCGGGCCCGGCAGCGCGTTCACGATCGGCCGGCAGATCGACAATACGATGTATATCGAAGGCTCGTTCCAGGGATTCTCGCGAATCCTCGTGAACGCGTCGACCTCGCCCACGAGCCCTCCTTTCGAGAACAAGATTCCCTCGAACGTCTCCTCGTCCACTGGCTTCGTGACCGCCCTGGGAGGCGCGAGCGGATAAGGTCGACGACAGGCTCGGTCATGCTGAAAAAGCAAGGCCGCGACGAGGGATTTCCCTCGTCGCGGCCTTCGTCGTTGACAGGAAGACCTCGGGGCTCTCCCGCGTTCACGCGGAGGGGGCGGCCCCGATTTGCACCCAGCCATGCCAGGTCGCGAACGACGTCTGAAAGTTCCAGTAAGCGTTGCCGTCGGTCCCGATGATAAAGGCAAACGGAGCGTCGGAGGGGTTCGCGGCGAAAGCATAGGCCGACGCCGGCGGCGCGGAGCCCAGGCTTTCCCAGTTGCTCCATGCGCCCGCGCCTCCGTAGCTGGAGCTGACCGCCCCCGCGCTGTTGACCATCAGCGACCAGGGACTCTCATTCGCCACGGTTCCGGTCTCGGCGATCGCCCCGACCCCGGTCGCGCTCACGGGGCTCCAGCCGACGAACGTTCCGTGCGCGCCCTCCTGATTCGAATAAACGTCGCCGGCCCCATTCACAAGGGTCACGATCGGCGTCGTGCCCAACGCGATCGTCGAGATCGAATCAGCCCCCACTCCGACGCCCACGGGCGACCAAGTCGTCCACGAGCCGGCGGTTGTGCGCTCGGTGAAATAGATGTTGCCCGCGCCATTGAGCATGAACAGATAAGGCTCGTACGACAGGGGCGAGGCACCGACCTGGACGGCCCCCGCGGCGAGAGCGTGGGCGCCCACGCCGATGCCCACGGAAGACAGCCCCGACCAGGCCCCAGTCGACGACCGCTGGGTATAATAAACATCGCCCACATCGTTGATGGCGAAGACGAACGGGGTATTGTAAAGCGGAAGCGTGCCCGAGGAAATCTCCACGAGCCGCGAGCCGAGGGCCACGGGTGCGAAGCCGGAAAAGGTCCCACTCGAGCTCTGAGCGTTGAAATAAACGTCGCCGGCGCCGTTGAGCAAGTCGACATAGGGCCTGAGGGTCGTCGTACCGAGATACGTGCCCGCGCTGATCTGTCTGCCTCCGACCCCGGTTCCGAGCGAGGTCCAGCCGGCCCAGGTCGGTGGGAACGTGGCCGCGCCCGAGAGCGTGTTGTAATAGACGCTGCCTCCGGGTGAGAGCAGGAACTGCTCGGGCGAGCCATAGGGCGCGACCGCCTGGAGCATGGGCGTGGTGGTGAGCATGGCCCGTGACTCGAGCGGCTCGAGCTCCATCCTCGCTCGCTGGGCGCGGCGGCCTTTGGTTCGAGAGCGGGAATCACGGACTGCCTGGTCCCTGCTCGCTTGATCCATGCTGACTCGCACGACTCGCCTCGTTTCTCGATGTCACGGCTTGGCGGCCGCGCCAATCGGCTCGGGCTTGCGCCCTTTCTTGAACTTGTCGCCAAAACCGGAATTGTTGGGGACGTATTCCCCCACGATCGTCGCGTCGCTTCCGTCCAAGGGGATCTTGTCTTCCATCGAGAGTGCCCACAAAATCCCGTTCACGGCCAGCTTTCGCATGGATTCCTGCTTGAAATCGTATGGATGGCCGAGGGTTGTGAAAAACACCCGCTGGGGCGTTCCCGTACCCGCCGGCGCGGTCTTGGTCCAGGCGACGGGGTTGGTGAGGGGGAACCGCTCGACCTCTTTCAGATGGCCCGACTTCTTGGCCTTGCCGATCAAGAGCCGCCGGCAATCCCCATTCAGGTGATCGCCCCCCCCCTCGACGTGATACAGCCACGAATAGGTCTCGAATGGCTTCACGCCGCGTAGAATTGGGTGCTCACGAAACTCGGGATTGATCGAGACCTCGGTCAGGAGCTCGTTCCCATCGCCGAAATGGCCGTGATGCGTGATCCATTTCTGACCAAACACCTTGATCGGCCAGACCTCGTTCATCGCCGCCGCCCGAACGCCGCGGTCATAACGAAACGTATGCGTGGCCGTGCGAAACCCCACCATCGGCCGCCCCGACTCCGCGTATTTCACGATCCGAGCAAGCTGGTCGTCCGGGAGCTTGCGAAACCGCGTGAACAGCACCGCCAGGTCCGCGTCCTCGAGCGCCTCCAGCCCCTCGATATTGTCGAGCCGGTTGGGGTTGATCGTGCCGTCCGTGTCAAGCGCGTAGCAAACCTTGACCTCGAAGCCCAGATGCTCGTGAAGCATCCGCGCCAGCATCGGCATCGATTCCTCGCCCCGGTACTCTTCATCACCCGTCACGAACACCACTTTGGGCACGCGCTTGGCCGCGACCCCGGAGATCTCCCCACCCCACGAGGACGCGGACGCCAACAGCGCCACCATGCAAATCGACCCAAACGCCCAGCTCGCGTTTCGCGTCTTCATGTCGTTGATCCCCCGGAGGCGAACGAGTCGCCCCTGATTGCCTATCTATCCCACTCTACCACGCGGATCGAATCGATGCGAGGGCTAATCGCCAGACTGCCTGGCTAGCTCGTGATGCCCTTGGTGAGCTGCATGAACGCCGTCTCGAGATTGATCTCGTCTTCCTTGAACAGGGTGAGTTCATACCCCTCCTGAACCAGCCGGTTGGCGAGCATGCTGTACTGGTTAACACCCAGGTTGAGCTTGACCACGAGTACGCCATTGTTGTCCTGGACGCTCTGAACCTCGGGCTGATGTTCCAGGAGATTGGCCGCGTCGGTGGTGCGATTGACGACGGCGATATTGAGCACGACCTCGGCGCGGACCTGTTTCATCACCTCCGAGACCTCGCCGTTGACGAAGAGCTTGCCTTGTTCGATGATGCCGATCTTATTGCAGATGTCGGCGAGCTCGGGGAGGATGTGGCTTGAGACCAGGATGGTCTTGCCCATGTTCTTGAGCTCCTTGAGCAGCCCGCGCATTTCGATCCGGGCGCGGGGGTCGAGGCCGGAGGCGGGCTCGTCGAGCAAGAGCACCTGGGGGTCGTGGAGCAACGTCCGCGCGAGCCCCAGCCGCTGAGTCATGCCCCGCGAGAGGCTGGTAACCAGGGCGTCTCGCTTGTAGCTCAGGTCCACGAGCTCGAGGACCTCCTCGCAAATCTTTCGCCGGGCGGGCCCCTGGATGCGATAGGCCGAGGCGAAAAACTCGAGGTATTCGATGACTTTCATGTCATCATACACGCCAAAGAAATCGGGCATGTAGCCGATGATCCGCCGGATGTCCTTGGAGCCGGTATAGATCGAATATCCGCAAACGGTGGCCTCGCCCCAGGTCGGGTTCAAGAGCGTGGCGAGGATACGCATCGTGGTCGTCTTGCCCGCGCCGTTGGGGCCGATGAAACCGTACACGTCGCCTTGATTCAGATTCAGATTGAGCCGGTCAAGAGCGTACATCTCGCCGTACATCTTGGTCAGTTCGTGGGTCTCGATCATGGGGGCGTTTCTCGCTCGGGAAAAGAACAATGAATCGCGATCGGCCCAGGCGGGCCAGGGGGGTTCGGCCGGCCGCTCACGACCGTGTCCGCCGTAGTGGCAAGATCACCCGCAACAGGGTGAGCTCGCTGGTCTTGGCCGTGGTCGAACCATGGTCGAGGATGATCCGTGAGCCGGGGCGCTTGATCCGGGCCACCAGCATCGGCCGCGATAGGGCGAGCTGGCCAGTCAGGTCGAGGTTGTGCAACACGTCGTTGGAAAGGGGCGACGAGCCGGCGGCCGTGGTCTCGCTGTCATGAAACATCGCCGCGACCATCAGATCGCCCTGGTTGATGACCGAGCCGCGGCCCGTGGTCGATTCGGGAGCGTAGCCCGCTTGCTTGGAATAGAGATAGCCAGAGAGATTGCGATCATTGGCGAGCTCCACCCGCGTGGTCGCCCCGGGCGCGATCGTCCCCAGTAAATAGACTTGCTTGCCAAACGCCAGGATCGCGTCCTCGAGCGGGACATCCAGCCGGTTCTGAACCACACCCAGCAAGCGATCGGTGCCAATCGGCGTCAGGTCCGATTCCAGCACCGGCTTGGCCGCGCCAAACCACCGAGCGCCGAGCCCCTTCGTGCTCCAGATCGGGATCCGTACGTTCTCGATCGCCTCGAGCGTTCCCGCTGGCTCGTACGAATAGCCCGATCCGCCCGGGGTGAACCGGCGGCTCGTGCTACCCATCGATCCAAATCGATCGTCGGGAGCGCTCGACCAGCTCACGACGACGTTGGTTCCCGCGGAGGTCGAATCGGCCGCCTGGGACCCGGACGGCTCGGCCTCGATCGGCGTCGGCGCTACCTGAATCGTATAGTCCTGGTTTCGTGGGCTGAAAAGGGTAAACCACGACCCTCCCCGCGCGATCCCCGCGGTTTGATCCAGGTCGATCACGTCAACCTTGTTGATCAAAAGCTCGTCTCCCTTGAGCCGATAAGCCACCAGATAGGCGACCAGGCTCACGGTGACCACGATTGTCGGAAACGTGATCCAGGTGAGCTCCATGCGCTTGGCGATTTTACGCAGGAAAAAGTAATCCACCGGCCCGATGAGCGCGATGTAAAAGAAGATCGCGAACGCGATCCATCCGAAGGGGACCAGCGTGACCCCGGGAAACTGTTCAAGCGCGATCTTGAGCTGGCTCGAGAGGTCCTTGGTGGCGGCCTGGAAAAACCGTGCTCCACCTCCGCCGACCTTCGCGCCCAGGGTGGTCGGGTCGACGCGGCGGCCGCGCAGGTCGAGTGCCTTCACCCAGAAGAGCCCCCGATCCACCCATGCCGAAAACGGCTCCTGATCGAGGTCGACCGCGACCACGGTCACCCGGCCAAAACCATGTGAGCCCCGAACCACCAGGGGCAAATTCGACGCGATGCTCAGGATTGTGCCCCCACGTTCGGCCACCTGATCCAGCTTGCCGACCAAGACCGCCGGGCTCTCGGGTGGGGTGATGGATTTGATCGAGCCGGCGAACGTGTCGATCGCCTCGAGCGAGGGGACTCGCTCTTCCCCCGTGGGGATGCACGGCAGGATCGGCCCGATCGCGCTGGCCTTGACCGCTTGCCAGGCCCTGGCGACCGTGATCACCAGGTGCCCACCGCGCGCCACCCAATCCACCAGCGCCTGGCCTTGAGGACCCGAAAGCGCCCGCATGGTTGGTTGATCGCTCGAATCAATCACCACGCCCCAGGCCGAGTCGTAGCCCAACCAGCGATCCGGCAGCCGATCCCCGGCCACGTCGACCGCCGCGGTCATGAATTCCGAGCCCCCGGAATCGGTCGTCCCCAGACCGCCGGGCCGAAATCCTGGGAGATCGACGATCGTTTCCACCCCCGAGGGGCGACCCATCGTCAGAATCAGGGTCTCGCCCGGCTTGAGCGCCTTGGGGGGATCGCGCATCAAGACCCCTTGAACACCCACCGCCCGCCGCCGACCCTCCCCATCCACGAGCACAAGCCTGAGTTCGGGATTACGAGCCCCCGGCCGAGCGTAGGTCACGACCCGCCGTGGCTCGCCGGCCGCGAGCGAGACCGGCAGGCGAAACGACCCCGCTGTCCCGTCGTCATCCGCGGCGGAGACGTCCAGGAACCCCTGAAACGGCTCCCGACCCCCCTTGAGCTCGACCCAGACCGGGGTCCAGTCGCCCACCTTGAAACTGCTCGAGGCACCCCCGGCCGAGGTCGCGTCGTAGCCCATCCGTAGGCTCTGGAACGAGGGCTCGTCCGCCTGCCCCCGCGCCATCGACGGTGCCAGGACAACCAGCAAGCCAACCAGCCCCAGTAACGCGAACGGCCCCAACCCAACCCGCCGCCGAGGTCCCTTTTTGATTCGATGCGGAACGCCTGATGATCTCATGGTCGCTAGCGTGCGCTCCTTACATCTCACGAAGCCGAGGCCTGGTGTTCGAGTTTCGGGTGAATCAAGATGAAGACACGACGAACGAGCGACCCATGCGATTCCCGGTGAATCAAGGTTTCAGGGTGGGGTCGCATTGACACGGGACCGACTGACAGCCTGGGCAAGAGTGCCCGTATTTACGTCGGACAGCCGCCGCGAGTTCGACCCCGCGAATATTTGCCAGGGAAACGAGCCAGGCGAGCACGTCGGCCATCTCGGCGGCGAGTGCCTCGTGGTCGTCTTCCCGCAGCGCGGTCGCCAGCTCGCCGACTTCCTCGATGAACCACGTAAACGTGGCCACGTCGCCCCGAGCCGCGTCCTTCGCGCCATAAGTCTCGGCGATGATTCGCTGTAACTCTTCAATCGTGAGGCCCAGCTCGGCCGGCGGCGGCTCGTTCATGGAACTTATCATAACCCGTCGGCGACCCACGCGACGAGGGGGAATGCCGGCCGCGATTCCTTGAGGACAAAATGATCCATCGTCAATTACCACCATGCACACACGCCGCTGATCGATGGTAATCTCAAGTTCCAGCGAGTCCGTTCTCGAGACGCTGCCATGCGTCCACTAAATAATCGTGAGGGCAGGATCCGCGGACCCCACGTGCCGCGGGCGTCTCACGACTTTCGGCTTTGCTTTTGGGGCCCTTGATCGGTTCCTTGCACCCTTGTCGAAGCGAGCCGACGTCCATGTAGGCTAATTCCATGAGTGAGCCATCGATTCTCGATACCGAGAGCGAAATTCTGGAGCAGGTCATTGACCCCGGCTCGTCGGGCCTTTCACCCGAGGCAGCGGGCACTACTCCGACTTCGGTTCAATACCCTCGCCTCCGCGCGCATCAAGGAACTGGCCGACAAGAACCGGAGGGGAACCATCCAGCCGGCCGAACTCGCTCTCTTGGAGCGTTACCAACGCGTCGGCAATTTCCTCAACCTGATCCAGGCCAAGGCACGCCGCGCTTGATCCGAACATGCCTCTCCAGCCTCGTGACGTGATGAAAGAGACACTGAGGCGTCAGGTCTGGGAAAGCGCCGAACACATTCGCGAATACTGTCGGCTCCCGCAATCACTTGACGTTTTTCCGTTCCAGATCGACCACATCATCGCCGAGCAACACCACGGTCCGACCGTCGCTGAAAACCTGGCCGTATCCTGTCTGAATGACAACCTGCACAAGGGTCCGAATATCGCCGGCCTGGACTCCAATACGGGACTGTTGACGCGACTCTTTCACCCCCCTTAAGACGTTTGGGAGCACCACTTCACCTGGGATGGCCCCGTACTGACCGGCCGGACCGACATCGGACGAACAACGATCGAGGTCCTTGTGATGAATTCTCTCGGGCGCGTCGAATCGCGCCGGCTACTGATCCGAACCGGCCTGTTTCCAGGGAAGATCCGAGGTACGACGCGAGGGAATCCGGACATGACGCGGAGGAGACTGGAAGATTACATTAATCAACACATTTGTCCATGAAACTACGTTATTCCACCGA
>JAKBAP010000572.1 GCA_021808995.1 Planctomycetota bacterium
CGGCTGGCTGAGGCGCGTCGTGGCAGGGCGACTGGGCGAGCCCCGGGCGGTCGACGACGTGATGCAGGAGGTCGCCTTAGCCGCCGTCGCCCAGCGCTCACCGCTTAAGAATCCCGCCCGGGTCGCGGTCTGGCTCTATCGCCTGGCCGTCCGCCAGGTTTTGATTCACCGTCGCAAGACGGGCCGGCGCCGATCGATGGTCGAACGCTACGCGGCCCAGGGAGGCACGGGCCGGGATGAACCCTCCCCGCTCGCGTGGATTCTTTCCGACGAACGCCAGCGGCTCGTTCAAGAGGCCCTAAAGCGCCTTCCCGAACGCGACGCCGAGATCCTGATCCTGAAACACGCCGAAGGGCTGACGGCCCGCGAACTGGCCGACCACCTGGGCGCGGCCGTGAATACGATCGAGGCCCGGCTCGTCCGGGCGAGGCACCGACTACGCGAGGAACTGAAAAGGCTCTCCCATGAATTCAAGGGTTATCACAATGAATGATCTTCAGTCAAGAATGATTTCCCCTGATCTCGTCGACCGCCTCGTTGACGGCCCGATGTCGCCAGCCGAACTGCGCGACACGGTCGCGCTTCTCGACGCCTCGCCCGACGGCTGGAGGCGGCTGGCGGTCGCGTTTCTCGAAGCCCAGTGCCTGAACGAGGCTCTCCGGCCCATGACTCCCCCGCCCGCCATCGGGCGATGGAAGCCCTGGCTGAGTCGAACCGCGGCCGCCGCGACCGTGGCTGTGTCGTTTTCGCTCGGCTGGGCCGGGCATGGGGCGCGCATGACCGCCGCGCCGGCCGCTGTGCCGGTGCTCGCCCAGGCGCTTCCCGAGCCCCCCGCCACGGTCGTACGGGCCGAGCCGGTCCTCGAGACCACCCCCGCGCCCCCGGCCGACCCCTCGCCGCTCGACCAGGTCCAGGCGTATTTCGCGTCCCAGCCCCCGGTGGTCTCCGATCACACCCGCTACCTGCTCCAACAGCAGGGCTACGAGGTCGACGAAGAGCGCGGAATCGTGACCGGCGTCTTGCCCGACGGCCGCGTCGTCCTGGCCCCCGTCGACCAGGTGCGGATCCGCCAGGTCTCGAACAGTCCCCTTTGACCCGACGTGTTCTTGAACCCCGTGCAGGGCTCGGCGATCGACCCTCGTTCGTCGCCGGATCCTCGCGCTTACAGAAGGAGTAACGCATGCGTGTTTCGAGATCGTTCGTGATCGCCGCCGGTTTGTTCGTCACCGCCGGCTCGGCCATGGCGCAGGAGGCGAAGAAGGCGTCCCGCGCCGGCGAGGCCGAGCGCGTCGGCCAATTCCTGGAACAGCACGCCAAGGCCGATCCCGCCTGGGCCGGCAAGCAGTGCCAGCTTTGTCATGTGGTTCCCGAGGCAGCGCGGCCGCGGATCGTCTCTCCTCCGAAGGACAAGGCGTTGTCGGTACGGGGGGGGGAGCCTCATTACTTCGAATATCATGAGGAAGATTTTCAACCGAACGAGTTTCAACGGTCCGCCGTGATTCACTTCGGCCCCTCCTCGCAATTCCTCGACGGCTTCACCGTCGCCCCCGTCGACGAGGCAATCAGGCGGCATTTGAAGATTCCGACGCAACAGGGGCTGGTCGTGACGTCGGTCGACGTGCATTCGCCAACGCACGCGGCCGGCGTATCGGTTCACGACGTCCTGCTCAAGGTCGACGACAAGCCGATCGTCGATTCCAAGACCCTTGCTCAGGCGCTTCGGAGCGCGGATGGAAAGCCCGTGGACATCACGCTCGTCCGGGAGGGCGAAACCCGAGTGATCCACGTCTCGCCGCGGGTCAAGATCGTCCTCGAGAGAATCGTCAGCGACGAGCCGAACTATCCCAAGTTCTGGATCGGAGTGAGCGCGGGCCCGGTCGAGCCGGCGCTGCGGTCTCAGCTCAGGCTGCCGGAGGGCCAGGGCCTGCAAGTCCAGGAAGTCCACGCGGCATCTCCCGCCGCGAAGGCGGGTATCGAGGCGGGCCACATTCTGATGTCGATCGACGGCCAGCCGCTGGACAACGCTCTGCGATTGAGACAGCTCGTCGAGGCCGCCCAGAATCGCCCGCTTGATCTCACCTACTACCCTGCGGGCTCCAAGAAGAAGTATGGCGCCAAGCTGACCCCCGAACCCTATAAGCCCGAGCCTCCGGCCGCCAAGACGTCCGAGAAAGGGACCAAGTATCCCGGATCGGAGCAGAGTTCGAGGGTTATCTATATCACCAGCGATTTCTCTCCCGCCAAGGACGGCCAATGGATTCTGAATTCGAGTCCTCAGACCGGTCTGAGGTGGACGGTGCCCCCGGTATCCCCGGGCCCGGCTCCTGCGCCCGACCTGACCAACCGACTGAACGCCCTCGACGCCGAGATGCGGGAGGTGCGCTCGAGCCTGCAAAAGATCGAGCAAGCGCTTGGCAAGCTGGGCGCGGCCCAGAAGTAGTAGGGTGTGTCGAGCCCGGGGTGCCCCCCGGCGAGGCACACCAGAGCGCCCCGCCGCCGATCTCCCATCACGGACCATGCCATGAGCCCTCTGTCGCGCGGGGAGGCACACCAAAGAGCGCCCCGCCTCCGATCCGCCCAAACACGCCAACCTCAAGCCAGGGCCCACCAGAGAAGCGTACGCCTCTCTGGTGGGCCTCGCTGCGCTCGACCCACCCACCCCTTTCAAGGTC
>JAKBAP010000108.1 GCA_021808995.1 Planctomycetota bacterium
ATTCGTGGGGGAGAGCTGGGACCCGTTCGTCGAGGAGCTCATGGTCTTCATCAAGATGTCGAAGAGCTCGGACTGTCGGACGGGCTTGGTCAAGCAGGCGGAGATATCAAGTGTCTGGTAGTCCTGTGTATCCTCGGGGTGGCCGGCCGAGCTGAGAATGAGGATTCGGAGCGTGGCGAGCGTGGAATCGCTCCGAATCTCGGCCGAGAGATCGAGACCATCCATCTCGGGCATCATCCCGTCGACCAGGGCGATCGGAAACGCCACGCCCCGGGCCGCCGCGGCTCGCAAGGCCTTCAGCGCGGCGGCACCGCTGTCCACGGTCGTTGGCTTCATCCCCCAGCTTGCCACGACCTCGCGCAGGATCAATCGATTGGTGGCGTTGTCGTCCACGATCAAGATTGGCAGATCCTCGAGCTGGGGTGGTTCTGGCTCGAGTCGAGGTGTCTCGGGCCCTGGGCCGGGCTCAAGCGCGATCGTGAACCAGAAGGTGCTCCCCATGCCGGGGTTGCTTTCGACCCAGATCCGGCCTCCCATGAGCTCGACCAGTTTCGCCGAGATGGTGAGCCCGAGCCCGGTCCCACCAAACCGCCTTGTGGTCGAGCCATCGGCTTGCTCGAAGGGCTCGAAAATCGACGCCAGCTTATCGCCCGAGATTCCAATCCCGGTGTCGGACACCGCGAACCGCAGAAACACACCCTCGCCGATCGCGCATTCGATCGCGACGTCGAGGACCACTTCCCCCGCGCTGGTGAATTTGATCGCGTTGCCGATCAGATTGACCAGCACCTGGCGGATCCGGCCCGCGTCGCCGAGCAGGGATTCGGGGATCTCAGGCGCGGTCCGGCAGGCAAGCTCAAGCCCCTTGGCATGAGCCCGAAGGGCCAAGCCCTGCAAGGTGTCGTCGAGGACTTTTCGGAGCTCGAACGGGGTGGGGTCGAGGCTGAGCTTGCCGGCCTCGATCTTCGAGAAATCCAGGATGTCGTTGATCACGATCAGGAGCGATTCGGCGGAGCTCTTGACCAGGCTCAAATACTCGCGTTGGCGCTGGGAAAGCTCCGTGTCGAGCGCGAGCTCCGTCATGCCCATGATGCCGTTCATGGGAGTGCGGATTTCGTGGCTCATATTCGCGAGGAATTCGCTTTTCGCCCTGCTGGCGGCCTCGGCGGCTTCCTTGGCCAGGCGCATCGCGGTCTCGGTCTGTTTCCGCTCGGTGACGTCGATCGAGGAATTGGTGAACCCGATCAATTCCCCATGAGGCGAGAACCGCGGCACCGATGTCGTCGCTAGCCAGCGATATTCCCCGTCGGCTCGTCGCACTCGGAGCTCGGTTTCCATCCGCTTTGGCACGCCTGCCCGAAACGCCGAAAGATCAATCCCGCGCTGACGATCGTCGCCATGAATGAATCGCAGCCAGCCCTCCCCCATGACCTCGTCCTGGGAGACGCCGCAAAACTCGATTCCCGTGCGATTGACGAAGACGACTCCGCGATCCAACTCGGTGAGCGAGATGATCACCGGGGCGGAATCGGCGAGCTCGCGGAATCGGCTCTCGCTTTCACGGACCGCTTGCTCGGCTTCCTTACGTTCGGTGATGTCCTCGGAGGAGCCGAGAATCCGCTGGGGACGACCCGATTCATCATTCGAGAAGACCAGCTCTCGCGATCGCAGCCAACGCCAGCGCCCATCCGCGTCGCGAATCCGATAGTCGACCTCGCGGATTCGACTGTCGCCGAGTCCCGAATAGAGATTGGCGAAATCGGCCAGCCGGAGGCTCGCGACATCGTCGGGATGGGCGAAATCCTCGAGAAAATCGCGATAGCTCCGGGCGAGAAGATCCTCCTGTCGATAACCCAGGAGCGTGGTCAGCCGACTGTTGATCCAGACCAGCTTCTCGACCTCAAGGTCGAGCAAATAGAGGATCGAAGGGTTCGCCTGGGCCAGACTCTCGACAAACCGCTGGCGCTCCCTCGCGTGGTCCTCGGCCCTGCGCCGTTCGGCGACCTCGACCAGGAGCGAATCGTTAACCTGCCTCAAGTCCTCGGTACGCTCCAGAACCCGCAATTCCAGCTCGTCATGAGCGCGCTGGAGATCCTCACTTACCTTTCTTTGATCGTCGATGTCGGTGCAGGTTCCAAACCATCGAACGATCCGGCCCGACGCGTCACACTGGGGCAGACCTTGGGCCAGGAACCAGCGATATTCGCCGTCATGCCGCCGCAAGCGATAGTCAATTTCGTAGGGTTCTCCGGTCGCTATCGAATGGTTCCAGCGTTCGTAGGTGCGCTGATGGTCGTCGGGGTGGAGATACTTTCCCCAAAAATTCTCGGCGATCCCCGGGCTGGCGTCGAAACCAAAGTACTCGTTCCAGCGTCCGTTTTCATATTCGTGCTCGCCAGCTCCCGTGGTGACCCAAAGAATCTGCGGAATCGCCTCCGCGACCATGCGAAACCGCGCCTCGCTCTCGCGCAGGGCGTGCTCGCCGCGACGCCTTTCGGCGACTTCCTCCTGCAAGGCCGCGTTTGACATCTCGAGCTCGGCGGTTCGCTCGCAGACCCGTAGCTCAAGCTCGTCGCGAGCCTCGCGAAGTTCCGCCTCGGCCGCGCGCCGTTCCATGAACATGCCAATCTGCCGTCCCAGGGTCATGAGCAGGTTTTCCAGAGCCCCATCCATGATCAGCGGTGCCTGACTCAAGAAAACCATGACGCCATGCGATTCGCTGGCGTTCAGGATAGGAAAGGCAAGGCCCGATGCCAGGCCCGCCTCGCCGGCCAACAGCGAGCGGACAAACTGATGGTCGTTCACGAGGTCCGAAATCCATCCCGGCCGACCAGATCCATGGACGAGGCCGGGAAGCCCATCCCCCTTGGCGAATTCGCAACGTGCGGAGCCCTTGGAGAAGAGACGACTCCAGGCCGCGTCGGGTTCCCGTGACCATTCCTGTTCGAGCCTGAGCCGATCCGACACGGGGTCAAGACGCCAGTATTCCCCCCAATCCAGTCGCAGTGCCGTCCCGACCGTGGCCAGCAACATCGGAATCGCTTCCTCGATCGAGCCTGCCTCGGTCAGAACCCTCATCGCGGCATGCTGTGCCTCCATCCGTTCGCGTGAGCGTTTTTCCTCGGTCACGTCACGCGCGATATTGGCCGCGCCAATGATTTTTCCCGAGGGATCGCGCATCGGAGAGATGGTCAAGGAAACATCGATCAAGCGGCCAGACTTCGCGCGGCGCTTGGTTTCATAATGCTCGAGCCTCTCGCCGGCCCACAATTTCGCCAGGATCATCGTGAGCTCGGGCTGAAGGTCCACGGGTGAAAGGATCGACACGGATCGTCCCAGGATCTCGGCGGCCGTGTATCCGAAGATTCGTTCGGCTCCGGCGTTCCAGGATGTGATCATGCCCTCGAGCGAGGTGCTGGCGATGGCGTCGTCGGAGGATTCGACGATCGCGGCCAACCGGCGATCCACGAGCTCGGCCCTGCGAAGCCCATCGGCCTGGCGTTTGAGGCCGCCAATGGCCTCGCGGAGTTCAAGGGTGCGCTTCTCGACGATTTTTTCGACAGCCGCGCGTGAATCCTCGATTTCGGCCTGACGGTAAGCGAGCTCTTGTTGTTCCTTGAGCCAGTTCACACAACCCTTGAAAAGGACCAGGTTTTCGAATACGACCCAGGAGGCGTGTTCGAGCGAGCGCCAGGGGGTGGTTGTCAGGACGCCAAAGACCGATTGCGGCCAGTAATACCCGCGCAAGAGATGATCGATGGCGACGACCGCGGAGGCACTCGCGAGCACGCGCCAGTCGTGATAGAGGGCCAGGAAGGCCAATGTGCCAAAGATAAAGAAATGTGCCTCGATCCGCCCTCCCATTAAATGGATGAAAAGCGCGCCCAAAACCATCTGACCAATCGCCACGACGTGTCGCGTCGCCACCGCCCCCGGGCGATTGAGGGCCAAGGCGAAGGGGAGGCTGACGATGACCGCGCCAAAAACAATCGCCTCTTGGAGTAACTCGGAACTCGAAATCTCCGAGCCTCGCCACGCGGCCGGCGAGATCACCAGGGCCGTCGCCACGACCGCCGCCCACTCAAGAATGAACAAGACCGCGAAGAGATGATCAACGCTGCGGCGAGCGCTATCGATCTGTGCACGATAGAGCTCGTCGGTTCGGTCGAGAATCGTTCTCGGCAATCCGATCGGCAAGATCGAGGGGCTCGTCATGGTGTCCGCTCCCCAATTCCCACACCCTTCTCAAGCGGGCATCCAAAGACCGGGAAGCTCGAGACGGAGACTTTCTCGCCGAGGATCAAGCCGATCACCGCCTCTCGCCCGTAATTCGCCCCCTGATGGCCTCGCGATGGCGTGATTCCCCCCTGGAAAACCAATTCCCCGTCGTGATGGAACACCAAGACCTGCCCCGACGTCGCGACCCCAAACCGTTTCGCCTCGAGCCCCTGATCGTCACGGAGCAATTCCACCCCCGGAAGCTTGACCAGGTTCGCCCAGGTTCCGTCGTCGACCCAGGCCGCCCCTTGTTCTGGCGAGCCGACAAGCACAATCCTCGTCATCGCCTGATTGCCGGAGGATGCGAGAATGATCTCCAGCTCCGCGATCGTGGCCCGCGCGCAGGGGCAACGAGGGTCCAGGAACACGAGAATGATCGGCCAATCCGCGACCCTCGATATGGTGCTGTCGATTGGCCAACGACCGCGACGCGAACCAGGATCGCCGGGGCGCGCGCCATGGGCGTGGAGCATGGTCATCCCCACGGCCAAGACCGAGGCCCAGGCGAGCATCACGACTGTCGTCTGGATGTTGCTGTAGTTTGACTCTGACACAGGACACTTCTCGACGGGGCATGACAGAGATGGTTGACGAACATTCCCGTGAAAGCATAGAACACGATTGCTCGTCGCATGCTGGCAAGCCTGGATTTTAACCAGGACCTCCATCCCTCGAACGTGTTGAGGACGCCGCGCCGTGAAGCGATCAGTCGTCGTTCGGGGCGAACGGTTCGAATTCGTGGATTTGCGCACGGTTTTGGCGCAAGCCAACGAGGAAAAATCCGGCGATCAACTCGCGGGGCTTGCCGCCAGCGGCGAACGGCAACGCATCGCCGCCAAGCAGGTTCTCGCCGATCTCACCTTGGGCGAGATCGTGGACGAACCCGTGATCGACCCCGATCAGGACCAGGTTAGCCGGCTGATTCTCGATCGGCTGGATCACTCCGTGTTGGCACGTTTTCGAGGGATGACGGTCGGGTCGTTTCGCGATTGGATCCTCGACGACGCGACGACCTCCGGAATGCTCGAGGCGGCCGCGCCCGGGATCGCTCCGGAGGTCGCGGCGGCCGTGGCCAAGATCATGGGCAACAAGGACCTGATCCTCGCCGCCAGCAAGATCCGGGTCGTGACGCGCTGTCGTAACACCATGGGTCAGCGCGGAGTTTTCGGCGTTCGGGCGCAGCCCAACCACCCCCGGGACGAACTGGGGGGCATCCTGCTCGCGGCCGCCGACGGCCTGCTTCATGGCTGCGGCGACGCCATGATCGGCGTCAATCCCGCCGCGGAATCGATTCCCGTCGTTCAGGGCATCCTTCGTGCCCTCGACCGCTTGATTCAGGGCCTCGGCGTTCCGACCCAGGCGTGCTGCCTGGCGCATATCACGACCCAACTGGCCGCGATGGAACTGGGCGCTCCGGTCGACCTGCTCTTTCAATCGGTGGCGGGAACCGAGGCGGCCAATCAGAGCTTTGGCATCAATCTGGCCTTGATCGAGGACGGGCGGTCGCGGGTGATCGACCACCATCGCGACCGCGAGGTCTCGTGGGTTGGCGACCAGGTCATGTATTTCGAAACCGGGCAGGGGAGCGCCCTTTCGGCCGGCGGTCACCATGGGGTGGACCAGCTCACCCTCGAGGCTCGGGCCTACGGATTCGCCCGGGCGTTCGACCCGTTCCTGGTCAATAGCGTCGTCGGATTCATCGGCCCCGAGTATCTGTTTGATGAACGCCAGATCATTCGGGCCGGGCTCGAGGATCATTTCATGGGAAAACTGCTCGGGCTCCCCATGGGGGTCGACGTTTGCTACACCAATCACGCCGCGGCCGATCAAAACTCGGCCGATAACCTGCTCCTCTTGCTGGCCATGGCGGGCTGTAATTATGTCATGGGGGTTCCCTGCGGCGACGATGTGATGCTCAACTATCAGTCGACCAGTTTCCACGACGCGATCGCCGCCCGGCGGCTCCTGGGGCTAAGGCCGGCGCCCGAATTCGCCTCCTGGCTTCAGGAACGCGGTCTCCCCTCGGGTTTTGACCCGATCACGGGCGACAAGCCTGGCTCGCGACGAATGCTCGACCACATCGAGCGCGTGCTCGACTCTCCCGACGTTCGAGGATGACGAAAGCGGCATGAATATCACCCCAGAGCCCCCAGTCGACGACGACACCCGGCGACTCCACGCGATGGGCTATCGGCAAGAGCTCGAGCGCCGATTGGGGGGCTTTTCCAATTTCGCGCTGTCGCTCTCGATCATCTGCGTCCTGGCGGGGGGCGTGACGTCGTTTCATCTGGGCTATTCGGCGACTGGAGGGGCGGCCATCGGCCTGGGATGGCCGGTGGTCTGCGCGTTCGCCGTGATCGTCGCGGCCGCGATGGGCCAACTGGCCTCGGCTTATCCCACCGCGGGGGGACTCTATCACTGGGCCGCGATCCTGGGAGGACCCGGCTGGGGATGGATCGTCGCCTGGTTCAACCTGGCGGGCCTCGTCACCGTGCTGGCCGCCATCAACGTGGGGATGTACCGATTCGCGCTGATCGTCTCTGGCCTCGCGGAGCAAACCGGTGCCTCGCCCTTGCTCGAGCCCACGTTTCAGGCCTGCGGACTCGCGCTCGTCACCGGTTCCCAGGCGGCCATCAATCATCTTGGCATCGGACTGACCGCTCGCCTGACCGATTTCAGCGGATACTGGATCCTGGCGGTCTCCGCCCTCCTGGTCGTCTGCTTGCTCGCGTTCGCGCCGGGAATCGACCCGGCTCGGCTCGTCACGTTCGCCAATCACGCGGGCTCGGCGGGCGGCGACGTCTGGCCGGTAACCCAGAACCTCGCTTATCTTTTCCTACTTGGATTCCTTTTGCCCGCCTATACGATCACCGGCTTCGACGCCTCGGCCCACGCGGCCGAGGAAACAAACCATGCCGAAATCAATGTCCCACGAGGCATCGTTCGCTCGGTGATCGTCTCCGGCATCGTGGGCTGGATCTTGCTCTCCACGGTGGTGCTCGCCGCTCCCAACCCCTCCGCGGCCGCCGCGCGCGGCGAAGGTGCCCTGGTCGCCATCGTGCGCGATGTCTTGCCCCGTTACCTGGCGGGGGGGTTACTGGGCGGTATCGTCCTCGCCCAGTATCTCTGCGGATTGGCCACGCTGACTTCCGCCTCGCGAATGGCCTATGCCTTCGCCCGCGACGGCGGACTCCCCGCCTCACACCGTCTGCGATCGATCTGCCCCAGACGAAAAACGCCGATCAACGCCATCTGGGTGGTCGCGGTGGCGTCGGTCCTCTTCACCCTCAATACGCCTGTCTATTCGACCATCACCGCGGTCTGCACGATCCTGCTTTATATCTCGTACGTCTTGCCGACAGCGCTCGGCGCGTGGGCACATGGTCGGTCCTTGAGGACGACGGGACCCTGGAATCTGGGTCCCTGGTATCGTCCGCTGGCCGTGACCTCGGTGATTGGCTGCTTGGGCCTCATCTTGATCGGCATGCAGCCCCCAAACGAACGAGCGGCCTGGGTCATTGGTGGCTTCGTACTGGTTTTGATGATCGCCTGGCGCGGCGGGGTTCGCCACCATTTCAAGGGACCGCCAGGCATCCCCCTCGATCGATCCACCTGAGCTTTCCTTAATAGGTCCATCTCGAGAAAACAGCCATGGTCGACCCAAGCGACAGCACGATCGAGCCGGCGGCCGATGGGCCATTTTCACTGGAATCGGTTCGCGCGCGGACACCCGCTCGGATCCTGATCGGACCCGCCGCGCCGGCCTATCCCACGTCGACCTGGCTCGAGCTCCGCCGCGACCATGCCGCCGCGCGCGACGCGGTTTCCCTCGAGCTCGACCCGAAGCGCGACTTGGGAATGACGTTTTGCGGGGATTGGGACCTGTTCGAGACCCAGACCCTCGCCACCAATCGACGCGATTATCTGATGAATCCCGATCTCGGGCGTGGGCTCGCGCCCCTGTCCCGAATCCAGCTCGCCGAGCAGGGGACCCGAGCCGCCGTGCTCCAGGTCGCGATTTCCGACGGACTTTCCTCAGCGGCCGTGATCGCCCAGGTGCCCGCGCTCCTGCCGATGCTGGCCGCCCAGGCCCGGAGTCGGGGCTGGGCGTTCGGGCGGCCGTTTTTCATCCATCTGGGGCGCGTCGGGATTCTCAACGATCTGGGCGAGATTCTCGACCCCACGGTCGTCGTCCTCCTGATCGGCGAGCGTCCGGGCCTGGCGACGGCGCGGAGTCTCTCGGCTTATCTGGCCTATCGACCACGGATCGGGCACGATGACTCCAGGCGCAATCTCGTCTCGAATATCCACGCCCGCGGTGTTTCACCGGAACAAGCGGCCGTCAGGATCGCCGATTTGGCCCATCAGATGATCGAGCTCGGCACCAGTGGAGTCGCCATTAAGGAGGGGGCGGACGCCCAAGGCTCGCTCGAGAATTCCTGGTCACTCATTCCTCGATTCGAGCCCCCACGGCCCGGATCACCCCCTCACGAGCCGGCGGCTTGAGATTCCTCGGAAATCGCGCGGACCAGAAAAAATGTCGATTCGGCCCGATCTTGGTATCAATTGCGAACCAAGCTCGCTAATCTCTTAGTACTGGTAAGATTTTTCGATGCATGCTCGAGTGTGGAACCGGCGCGTTGCCGGGCTCGCGTTCGAGGCGAGGACATCGAACGGCTTACCCCGCCCGGAAGGCCGCCTGAATCGGCCCCTTTCTTCCGGCACGGAGAGTCGCACGCGGGTCGATTCGTGGGATCCCAGATCCCAGGGGAGCTTGAAGTTGGCTAAGAAGCTTTATGTTGGAAATCTGTCGTTCGGGGTCACGAGCGCCGACCTGGAGGATCTGTTCGCCCCTTTCGGCGAAGTCCGCAGCGCGCAGGTGGTCATGGATCGTCAAACGGGACGCAGCCGCGGATTCGGCTTCGTCGAGATGTCAAATGACGAGGACGCGATGGCAGCCATCGACGCCCTCCACGACCAGGACAACGGCGGTCGGCGCCTGACGGTCAACGAGGCCAAGCCTCGCGAAGACCGTGGTGGTGGCGGCGGCGGTGGCGGCGGTGGTGGAGGCGGCGGCGGTGGTGGACGCGGCGGATATCGGGGTGGGCGATACTGAGAAGCCCAGACCCCACGCCCGCGGCTTGGCTCCCCCTCAAACAGAGGGAGCCCTAAGGACGGCCGCGCGGCGATCGTGATGTTCCCGGCGTCCTTGACCGCATTCGTGCGGCGGGCGTCTATAATGCCGTGATGCAGATCGCGCGCACACCGCTTCTCCAGTCAACTGAGTACGGACTCTACTGTGAGCACGGGGACTTTTTCGTCGATCCCTGGCGACCGGTCGAGCGCGCGGTCATTACCCACGCGCACTCCGACCACCTCGCCTGGGGTTGTTCCCATTATCTGCTGGCCAAGGCTGGATTCGCAGTCGCGCGGGCCCGACTGGCACGCGATGCGTCCGTCGACACCCTCGAATACGGCGAGCCCCTTCAGATCGGCGGCGTGCGGATCTCTCTGCACCCTGCCGGCCATATTCTCGGCTCGGCCCAGATTCGCCTCCAACACATGGGGCGAGTTTGGGTCGTCTCGGGTGACTACAAACTCGAGCCCGACCCCACCTGCGCGAGTTTCGAGCCCGTCCCTTGCCACGTCTTTATCAGCGAATGCACCTTCGGCCTGCCCATCTATCGCTGGCCGACCCCCGATTCGGTCTTTCAACAGATCCTCGATTGGTGGAAAGATAATCACGCAAACGGTCGTGCAAGCCTGCTTTACGGCTACTCCCTGGGCAAGGCCCAGCGGCTGATCGCGGGCGTGGCCAAAACCGCCCAGGAGTCTCAATCCTCCCTTCCTGGGTCGATCCACACGCATGGCGCGATCGAGCCCTTGAATGAGTGCTATCGATCAAGCGGTGTCGAGCTCCCACCCACGACGCGGGTTTCCCAGGCCGACAAAAGCATGGATTGGTCGAAGGCCCTGGTGGTCGCCCCCCCGTCGGCCCACGGAACGCCCTGGACCAGGCAATTCGGCCCCAGCTCGTCGGCGTTTGCCTCGGGCTGGATGCGAATCCGGGGGACCCGGCGGCGGCGAGCCGTCGATCGTGGGTTCGTGCTCTCCGACCATGTCGACTGGCCCGGGCTCATGGCGGCCATCGACGCCACCGGCGCTGAGACCATCTATTTGACCCACGGATACACTCACGCCGCGGCTCGCTGGCTTTCCGAGCGTGGGCTCGACGCCCAGACCCTGGCCACGCGCTACCAGGGCGAGCGTGACGAGGCGGAACCTCCTCCCGCCGAGCCACCCGCCCCCATGACCCAGACCCTCGACCAACCCATTCCTGGGCCCGATGATGAAGGCTTTCGCTGATCTCTACGCCTTGCTCGACGAGACCACCAAGACGACCGCCAAGGTCCGGGCGCTCCGCGATTATTTCGCGCGGATACCCGCGGCCGACGCGGCCTGGGCCGTCGCGTTCCTGATCGGGCGAAAGCCA
Source organism: Planctomycetota bacterium (assembly GCA_021808995.1). Lineage (GTDB taxonomy): Bacteria > Planctomycetota > Planctomycetia > Isosphaerales > Isosphaeraceae > JAKBAP01. The sequence continues at coordinate 10,772 of JAKBAP010000108.1, forward strand.
CGACAGGTCATCCCCTCGGCCAAGCTCCGAGCCTGGGCCGCCCAGGAAGCCTCCATCCCCGAATGGCTTTTTCAGGAAGCCTACGACGCCGTCGGCGATGTCGCCGAGACAATCGCTCTTTTACTCCCGGCCCCGGAACAGTCCAGCCAACTCTCACTGACACACTGGATTGAGAACCGATTGCTGCCGCTGCGCGGGCTCGACGAGGAACACCAACGCGAGCGCTTGCTCGCCGCCTGGCATGAGCTCGATTCCAGCCAGCGATTCGTTTGGAACAAGCTCATCAGCGGTGGTTTCCGAGTCGGGGTTTCACAGCGGCTCGTCACCCGAGCTCTCGCCGATCTCGCGGGAATCGAGCCCGCCGACATCGCTCATCGCCTGATGGGCGACTGGTCGCCCACCCCTGAGTTTTTCGCACGGCTGCTCACGCGCGACGTCGCCGACGCCGATGCCAGCCGTCCCTATCCCTTTTTCCTCGCCCACCCTCTGGACCAACCAACGACCGAGCTTGGCGAGCGAGGAAACTGGCAAGCCGAATGGAAGTGGGACGGAATTCGCTGCCAGCTCATTCGGCGCGGGGGTCTGACCTCGCTCTGGTCTCGGGGCGAGGAGCTGGTCACGATCCAGTACCCGGAGCTGACGGCAATCGGCGACGCGCTGCCCGAGGGGACGGTGCTCGACGGCGAGATCGTCCCCTGCAAGGACGACCGGATCTTGCCCTTCTCCCAGCTCCAGCGGAGGATCGGGCGCAAGACGCTCACCCGCGCGATCCTGGCCGAGACACCCGTGATCTTGATCGCCTATGACCTCCTGGAACGCGAAGGGGTCGACATTCGCGCATGGACGTTTGACCAGAGACGACAGGCGTTATCGGCCGTGGTGGCGGATTTCGCCGCTCGCAATCCGGGGATCGAGGCTCGCCTGCGTCTTTCGCCCATCGTGAACGCGCCAACCTGGCACGAGCTTGCCGTGATCCAGGCCCAGAGTCGTGACCGCCAGGCGGAGGGGCTCATGCTCAAGGATCGCGAATCGACCTACGGAGTCGGCCGCAAGCGTGGACCCTGGTGGAAGTGGAAGGTCGAGCCCTACACGATCGACGCCGTGCTGACAGCCGCGCGTCGTGGTAGCGGAAAGCGTGCAAGCCTCTACACCGATTATACTTTTGGCGTCTGGAAAAACGACGTGCTGGTCACGATCGCCCAGGCCTACTCGGGGCTGACCGACGCCGAGATTCGTCAGGTGGACGCATTCATTCGGCGCAACATGGTCGAGAGATTTGGCCCTGTTCGCACCGTCAAGCCCGAGCTTGTTTTTGAGCTGGCCTTTGAGGGGCTCAATCGCTCGAGCCGCCATAAATCGGGTATCGCCGTGCGATTTCCCCGGATCGTTCGTCCGCGCCCCGACAAGACCCCCCAGGAGGCCGACCACCTGGCGACTCTGGAGGCCCTCTTGCCCTCGACGGTTCCGGCCGACTTGGGACTGAAGAGAGCTGGCGGATGAAGCCCGCCGGCTGGTTAGAATGGCCCACATCGCGCGAGCAATGGCCAAGGCCGCGTGTCGGTCTCGACTCTCTCTCTGACAACCCCAAGGCGCATGCACGAACTTGATCTGATTCCGACCCTGACAGGGGGGCTCGCGGCGGCCCTGATCTGCGGGACCATCACCCATCGCCTGGGCCTTTCACCGATCGTGGGCTATCTGATCGGCGGATTTCTGGTCGGGCCCAACACACCCGGCTTCGTCGCCGATCAGCGTCTCGCGGATCAACTCGCGGAGATCGGGGTGATCCTCCTGATGTTTGGCGTTGGCTTGCAATTCCATCTCCAGGAACTGCTCGCCGTCCGACGTACCGCCATCCTGGGCGCTCTCGGTCAGAGCCTGGTCGCGACCTTGCTCGGAATGATCGTCGGTCTAGCGTGCGGGTGGACACCAACCGCCAGCGTGATCCTTGGCCTGGCCATCTCGGTGGCGAGCACCGTGGTCATGTTACGCGTCCTGGAAAACAACCAGGCCCTGGACCGGCCCGAGGGGCATCTCGCCGTCGGTTGGCTGGTGGTCGAGGATCTCCTCACCGTGATCACGCTCGTGCTCTTGCCCAACCTGGTCCGCCAGGGATCGGCCTGGGATCTGTCTCTCGCCGTCGCGATGGCGGTTCTCAAGGTGGGCCTCATGGTCGCCGTCACCCTGGTCGCCGGCAAGCGCTTGATTCCCCTCATGCTCAAACGTGCCGCCGATACCGATTCACGAGAGCTTTTTACCCTCACCGTGCTCGTCATGGCCCTCGGAATCGCCGTGGGTGCGGCCAAAATCTTCGGCGTTTCGATGGCCCTGGGAGCGTTTTTGGCGGGCATGGTGGTCGGTCGATCCGATTATAGCGCACGGGCGGCCACCGATGCCATGCCGATGCGCGACGCCTTCGCCGTGCTCTTTTTCGTCTCGATAGGGATGCTCTTTAGTCCTCGCGATCTCCTCGAATCACCTGGCCCCGTGCTGGGAAAGCTCGCAGTGATCC
>JAKBAP010000109.1 GCA_021808995.1 Planctomycetota bacterium
TTTGATTAATTATGGCGCCTCTGGGAAATTCCGTGGCGAACCACGCGCGCACCGGATCGCAAAAGAGCTCGGTCGCGGGGGGGTCGTTAAGAATGGCGTCGTGGTGATGCATCCAAGCGGCGTCTCGTTCCTGGTCGGACCAAGCCTCCTCATCCATGGACTTATCGTAGTCGGCCCGTGAGGATTTGTCTTGGGCTTCACGGTTTTCGCGGGGGATCAGGGCTCGCGCCGGCGTTCGGGCTCGGGCATTCCGGGTCTGGGTGATCGGGGCGCGGGCTGGCGGGGATTGTAGCGGCCCATCGGGCGTGAGGGCTCGTAAGGGGTACGTTCAAAGGGCGCCCGGGCCGAGCGCGCGGCCCCGGCCGGCTCGCGGCGGAGCGATTCCTGGGGGTTGGGCCGGCTTTCGAGGGCGGGGCGTTCGTGGGGGGGCATTGCCTGCTCGTGCGAGACGGTTCGCTCGCCCTCTCGGGCCTGGCCGTCGTTCCGCGCGACCGCCGCGTGGGGCCGAGCGGCGATCGGCGAGCGGGGAAGGGCCATCGGTCGGGGGCGGACGGCTTCTCGCCCGCCGGCCCTGAGCGCGGCCGCGCCACGCTCCTCGGCCCTGAGCCGTTGCTCACGAAAGGTATGAAGCTCGGCCGATTGCTGGATGATTCGCTGGCGCTCGGCCTGGGCGACCCGGACCATCCGCATGCCCCGCCCCGATTCCGATTCGGCCGCCAGGTGATCGAGCCGCATCGCGACCGCCGCGTGGTTGCTGAACCCACGCTCGCGGGTTTCGCGCTCGATCAGCCGGGATTGCTCGGCGAGGGTCCGCGGAGGACGAAGGGCGGGGTTGTCGCGCCTGAGCGTGTATTGCTCGCGAACCTGGACCATCCATTGCGGGTTTTGCCGGACGGCCACGACCGAGTAATACGAGAAGACCGGGTCGTAAAACACCGGCGGACCCGTGGCGAAGGCAAACGAAAACCAGGGGGTCACCCCCATCCCGACAAAGCTCTGACCGTAATAGTCGCCGTAAAGATACTGGCCACTGCCGACCTGGACAAACAGGTTAGAGGTTACCGCCGTGCCCACGATGGCCACGGACGGTGTCATCACGAAGTCCGCCCGCATGTAGACCGGCTGGGGGTAATAAACGGGGGAAAACATGAGCCCCCGATTGGTGAGCGGGAGGTCCCAGTATCCCGCCACGAAGATCCATCCGCCAGGCGTACAGACGTAGTGGGCGGGGATCCAGACCCATGAGGGCTGGACGGCGGCCCAGAATCCGGGGCGCCAGGCGTAGGCTGTCGCTTGCCATTGCCAGTAGCCAGGCGTCCAGACGACTCCGGGTCCAGGCTGGGGCGAGCTGGGGCCGGCCTCGAGGCTTGCCGGGGGCTGTGACAGATAGGCGGGACCGCTTGACTCGTCGGCCTGGCTGGGAACCCAGGTCCCCGAGATCCACCGCGATCCTCCCTCGACTTGCGTCCAGTATCCGGGCACCCACTGGCAGCCTGGAGGGGGCTCGCGCCAGACGCCGCTGGTCCAGACGAAATCGGTCCGGGTCGTGTCATAGCTCCAGTAGCCGGGAATCCACTGGATATTCTTTCCCTCCGGGCGCTGATCGGGGGGGAGCTCCTGGATCGGATCGGGGGGTGTCTTGGGGACGATGGGGCCGGGCTTGGGGTCGTGGACGATCGCGGAGGCGAACGCCTCGTGAATCGCCCCTCGGGTCAGGATTTCTCCCCCCTGGGCGTCCGCGGTTGGCGGCGCGGGGGGATCTTGAGCCCAGAGCGCGGGGGCGAAAACAGCGGGAAAAGCCGCGAGCGCGGCCGCTTGAACCAGCCTGAACCGATTGTTGGCGTGTCGCATTGTCCGGCGATCCTCCGTGAGTCGCGTTCCCGCCATGTTCGTGATCCTCGAGAGGGCGCGGGCGGGATCATATCTCGGATCGCCATTCGTGTCGCCATCAGTCCGTCCGGAAGGCACAGGCGCTCGCCAGGGATGAGGCGCGGGGCTCAATCGGGGTTATGGGGGATTTCGCTCTCCACGAATCTTGTTGCTTGCGCTATATTGCCCGTCCTGCTCGGGTTCGCCGAGACCGGGGGTGGGCTCACGATCGACTGGAGGCGGGCGTGATCGAGGGGGCGAGGCAGCGGCGAGCGATCGCCATGGTCGGATTCGAGGCCGCGGGGCTGGTCGTGCTCGCGCTCGCGCTCAACCTGGCCGGCAACGGGCGAACGGGGCTCTGGGACCGTGACGAGCCTCGATACGCCGGGGCCGTCCGCGAAATGCGGGCCAGGGGCGATTGGATCGCTCCCTGGTTTAACGGCGAGCCGCGATATCATAAGCCTATCTTGATTTATTGGTTGATGGGGGTCGCGACGGCGGTCGGGGGTGACAATCCCTTCGCCGCGCGATTGGTTTCGGTATTCGCGGGGGTTGGGGTGGTGCTTTTGACCTGGTGGCTGGGCCGGCGGTTATTTGGCCCGGCGGCTGGTCGGCTGGCGGGGCTCGTCACCGCGTGTACTCCGGCCTTGGTCGCGCAGAGCAAGCTGGCGACCACCGACGCGACCCTGGTCCTTGAGACGCTGGCCTGCCTGGTCTGTCTCTGGGAGCTGTCCGCGCGGCCGTCGCGGAGGGTCGCCATGGCGTTTTGGGTCGTGCTGGCGCTTGCGACCTTGACCAAGGGTCCTGTGGCGGCGGCCTTGATCTCGACGGTTGTGCTGGCGGGCTGGGCCTTTGGCTGGCGACCGCCGGGGCCTAGTCGGCTCGAATGGAGCCGAGGGCTCCTGGTCTTCTCGGCGGTCACGGCCCCTTGGTTTCTCGTGATCACGGCGGTATCGCGGGGCGAGTTCTTGCGATTCGCGGTGGGGGATCAGCTTTTGGGCCATGTGACCTCCGAGATGGAGCGGCACGGAGGCTTTCCAGGCTTTTACGCGGTCGGCTCGTTGCTGGCGTTTCAGCCCTGGTCCGCGCTCGTGCCGGCGGCTCTCGCCGCCGCGTGGGGGCGTCGCCGTTCATCGCCCGAGATGGGTTTCCTGCTGGGCTGGGTCGTGGGGCCGATGCTTTTGCTCGAGTGCTTTCGCACCAAGCTCTTGCATTATTACCTCCCTGCCCTACCCGCCTGGGCGATTCTGACCGCCTGGCTGGTGGGGACGCTGGAGATCGACATCGCCAACCTTCGCCGGCACCGCTTTGGTAGGCTGGGCATCGGGCTCTTGCTGGGATTTGGGCTCAGCCTGGCGGTGGCTCTTTTCGCGGCGGCCGTCGTCATTCCAGGTCCGACCCGCGCGCCCCTGTTTCTGGTCGCTGGCTTCATCCTCGTCGGGACGCTCGCGGCCTCGACCCTGCTCGAGCGCGGACGGCCCACCCGGGCGATCCAGATGCTCTGCGGCGGCTGGGCCTGCGCCTTGCTCGCCACCGGGGGGTGGCTTTTCCCCGCGATCGAGCCCTTTCGCGCCTCTCGCTTGGTCGGCGAGCGCCTGAAAACCCTGGCCGCCGAGACCGGGCTCGAGCCCGTCTTGCTCGACTATCAGCCCCCAGGAATCATCTATGCCTATGGCGCGCCGGTCGCGACCGCTCACAATAAGGCGAGCTTTTTCAGCCACCTCGAGAGCGCGAGCTCGGTCTTGACCGTCGTCGATCCGGCCGAGATCCCCAGGCTCGAGCGCAAATACGACCTGGTCATGAGGCCCCTCGGTCGCGTGGAGGGTCTCCCCATGACCCTATTCAAGCGCGAGACGGTCGAGCTTGTCCAGGTCTCGAGATCCGCCGTCGCGGTAGGTGGCGAGGCCGTTCGCCGTTGATCGGCGCCCGTCTCAATCGCGGGCGCGGGTGGGGTGGCCGTTTAGGATTCGTTCGTACAGATCACGGATCTCGCGGGTCATGGTCTGGTGGCGAAACTGGTCGGCGAATCGAGCCCGGCCGTGGGCACCCATGGAGGCTCGGGTCTCGGGCTCGCGAGCCAGCCGTAAAACCGCGTCCTTGAGCCCCGCCAGATCACGAGGCGCGAGCAAGACCCCGGTCTCGGGCACCACGACCTCGCGAGCGCCATCGACGTCATAGCTGATCACCGGGCGACCGACGATCAGGGCCTGTGGGAGCACCCGGGCGAGCCCCTCGCGAAGGCTGGGATGGATCACGGCGTCGACGGCCCCGAGCAGTTCCGGGATTCGGCCTGGGGGGACGAGTCCCGTCAGGATGAAGGCGTGTTCGACCCCCTTGCGCTTGAGCTCGGCCTTGAGCGGCTCGCGCAGGATGCCGTCGCCGATCCAGACGAATCGGACCTTGGGATTGGCGGCCAGGACGTCGGGCGCGATGGCCACGACGTCGTCGTGCCCCTTGAGCTCGAACAGGCGGGCGACGGTGGCGAAGGCGATCTCGTCGTCGGCGAGCCCGAGCTCGCGCCTGACCTGGGCGCGGGGGCGGGGCGGGTTCAGGAATTGCTCGGCGTTCATCCCGCTGTAGATCGTGGTGAACTGGTCGGGCCGGCCGACGCCGGCGGCCAGGGCCTGGGCGGTCATGGCGTCGCAGACGCTCACGATGGCGTGGCATCTCCGGGCCGCCCAGCGCTCGATTTCAACGTACATCCGATTTTTCAGTGGTTTTTCGAAGGGACCAAAGGGAAGCCCATGGATCGTGTGGACCACGGCGGGCACCCGTTCGCGCCAGGCGGCCGCGCGGCCGAGGATTCCGGCCTTTGAGCTATGGGTGTGGACCACGTCGGGCTTGAGCCGGCGGATCGCCTGGCGGAGCCGACCATGGGCCCGCGCGTCGGTGGCGGGCCGGATGGCCCGAACGAGCTCGGGGATGACCTCGACCGCGAGGCCGCGGTGGGCCGCCTGGTCGAAAAGATCTCCCTCGGGACCTTCGGCGGGGCCGGTCAACAGCACGACGTCGTCGTGGTAGTCATGGTGCAGCCCATCGACCGTGAGCAGCGTGTTTTCCTGAGCGCCCCCGAGGATGAGGCGGGTAATCACGTGGACGATTCGCATCTCAGGCTCGCGAGGATCCGCTTGGAACGACGATGCGCCCGCCCATGCCGCCGATTATTCATAGCGCGCCCACAACAAAAACAACCCATGCGGCGGCGCTGTCGGCCCGGCCGCCGAGCGATCACGGGCTCGGAGCACGTCACCAACCCATTCCGGCTCCCGCGACCCCGAGCCGACCATCACCAACGTCCCCGCGATCGCGCGAACCATATTATACAAGAAGCCGTCGGCCTCGACCTCGATCGACACCAGCCGGCTGGTCCTGACCACCTTGGTGTCGAGGACCGTTCGGACGCTGCTCATCCGGTTGGGCCAGTTGGTCTCGAAGCTGTGAAAGTCGTGGCGGCCTATCAAGTGGAGCGCCCCCGCGGCCATCCGCTCGGCGTCGAGCGGCCGGCCCACGTACCACGCATAGCGCAGGCAAAAGGGATCGCCGATGCGGGCGTTGTCGATCACATAACGGTAACGCTTCGAGACCGCGTCGAGCGTGGGATGAAACGACTGGGGAACTTCCGCCGCGTCCATCACCCGCACATCTCGCGGCAAATGGGCGTTGAGCGCGCGGATCATGGTCTCCAGGGAATGCGCGGACGTGGTCATGAACTGGACCACCTGGCCGAGCGCGTGGACGCCCGCGTCGGTCCGCCCGCTCGCCATGGTCGTGGGTCGAGCGCCGGTCAGTCGCTCAAGCGCGTCCTCGAGAACCCCTTGGACGGTTCGCGAATCCTGCTGCCTTTGCCAGCCGTGAAAGTCGGTCCCGTCATAGGCGAGGATGAGCTTGATGTTCCGCATGGAGAGCCGGCTCGGTTCGCGTTAACGGCTGGCGGGAGCGAGTTTCAGCAGCGTCTCCGCGATCTGGACCGCGTTGGTCGCCGCTCCCTTGCGCAGATTGTCGCTCACGCACCAGAAGAGGAGCACGTTGGACCGCGCCAGATCCTGGCGAATCCGCCCGACGAAGACGTCGTCACGGCCCGCCGCGGACGCCGCCAGGGGGTATGCCAGCGCGAGCGGATCATCCAGGACCGTGATTCCGGGGGCTCCCGACCAGAGCTCGCGAGCCTCATCCGGGGTGATCGGGCGCTCGGTCTCGACTAGGATCGACTCGCTATGCGACATCGGCACGGGGACCCGCACGCAGGTCGGACAGACCTCGATCGTGGGGTCTCCCATGATTTTCCGGGTCTCGTTGACCATCTTGAGCTCTTCCTTGGTATAGCCCCCTGGCGTGAAGTCGTCGATCTGGGGGATGCAGTTGCCAAGGATCGGATGGGCGAACTTGACCGGACTGGGAAGCGGATTGCCGCGGGCCTGGGCCTGGGCCTGCTCCTCGAGCTCTTGCATCCCCTTCATCCCGGCCCCCGAGACCGATTGATAGGTGCTCACCACGACCCTCCGGACGCGGACGGCGTCGTGAAGGGGCTTGAGAGCCACCACCATCTGGATGGTCGAGCAATTGGGGTTGGCGATGATTCCCTTGTGTTCCAGGACCGCCCGGGGATTGACCTCGGGAACGACCAGGGGGACGTCGGGGTCCATGCGAAACGCGCTCGAGTTGTCGACGACGACCGCGCCCAGGGCGGCCGCCCGAGGGCTCCATTCGCGCGAAACGGATGCGGGAGTCGACGACAGGACGACGTCGACGCCGGTGAGGGACGCCTCGCTGATTTCACGAATCGGGTGCGGCTCGCCGCGAAACACGATCGACCGGCCGGCGCTCCGGGTCGAGGCCAGGAACCGGATCGATGCCATGGGGAATCGGCGCTCCTCAAGCAAGAGCGCCATCCGCTCGCCGACCGCGCCACTTGCTCCCACCACCGCGACATGCTTCACGTTCGGGCTCTCCTCGAATCCAGGGCGACATTCCCAGCCTCGACCCGCCATGGCGGGGGCGGGTTCGCGAGATCGATCGAGATTTAGGATAGAGTCTTCAGCCGAGGGACGCCAGATCCCGCGCACCCGCCTCACCCTGGCGGCCTGGAACCGATTCGCCGAGAGCGAATGCTCGAACATCGCCCGCAATACGGTCAAGACCGCGGTCGCCACGGCCGCGTCAACGCGACCCAGCTTTTTGAGCAGTCGCGACTGGTCCAAGCTCCGGATTTGATCGACGAGGGCTCCGCCCGTTGTTCCTCCATGGACCGATGTCGGATCGCGCCAGCCGTCAAGATGCGTTTGAATGGCGCGTCGGCCGTGAGTCCGCCGCCGAAGGAATAGCGTTCGTGATTCATAATCTGGAGCAACGGCCGCCCCGACTCTCCGTCCCAGACGTCGAGGCCTCCGCCCGCGGTACAGGTCACCACCCGGCTTCCATCGGACGAATCCCGCTCGGCAACGCAACGCCCGACATCGTGGACCCTCCAACAGCCGCGGCTGGACCGCGGGGAGCTGAGGCGTCAACAGGCGAAGTCGTAGGGTTCGTGGCCGATTGCGTCAAGCCGACCTGTGAAACGAACGTCCCGAGTGGGCTGACGGCGTCGACCGGATTATATGGGGGGTCGTAGGCAGGGAAGCCTGGGAGGTTTTCCACATGGCAGGACCGGACTGCATCGCCGACGGCCGGAAGCTCGATTGGCGGGCGAGGATCGGATGGTTCATGGACCAATGCGCGAACTTGATAGTGAGCTTCTCGCCCATCGCGTCGAACTGATGATCTCCCTGGGCATCGAGCCTATCGACCAGCTTGAGACGCCCCCAGGGGCCGAGGTCGGCCGTCCCCTTCAAGGCGATCGCGGCCTCGTTCAGGAAGAGCGGCCCTGAATGCATGAGCCGGCGAGACTCGAGGCGTTCAATCGCGGCGAGATGGCGGTGCTTGCGTTCGAAATGACTCATGGCGCGATCCTTGTTGTTTATGGATCCAGGTGGCAGCCGAGAAACGACGCTCGGAATGCTGGAAGAAATCCAGAGAGATCGACGGAAGCGGTCATGAAGAGGTTCTTGGATGCATCGAGGTAAAAACAAACCAGCAGCCCGGTGCTCGTCAATCGGGGTCCGATTTTTTTTGGGGCCCTCACGTTCTCTTGTTCAACTCAGCCGCCGCCATGGGCCAACGACTCTTGGAAACCGATGATCAAGCGCACTCTTAGGTCGTGCGAATCCAGGCGCGAGCGATTAGACTTGAGGCGTGGGGTGGACCAGATGTCGAGGGTCGGTGACGGGAGGCGAGGGATTTGAAAGTCTTGGTGATTGGCAAGGGGGGGCGTGAGCACGCGCTGTGCTGGAAGCTCAAGCAGTCGCCCCGGGTGACGACGGTCTATTGCGCTCCCGGCAACGCGGGGACGGCCATCGACGCCCAGAACGTGCCTATCGAGCCTGGCGACGTGCGGAGCCTGGTCCAATTCGCGAAGCGCGAGGGGGTGGGCCTGACCGTCGTCGGCCCCGAGGAACCGCTGGTCAAGGGGATCGTCGACGCCTTTCAGAAAGAGGGGCTCAAGATCTTTGGCCCCAAGCGCGACGCGGCCGAGATCGAGGGGAGCAAGGTTTTCGCCAAGGAGCTCATGCGCCAGGCGGGCATACCCACGGCGGAATATCGCGTCTTTCACTCGTCCCCCGACGCGGAAAACTACGTGCTCTCCCGCGAGGTCGCCCTTTTGGTGAGGTCGCGCGGGCGGTCGACGCTGCGCCATACGCTTCATTGCCGGACCGCTGGCGAGACGCTCGAGGCCGTCGACCGCATCCTCGACCCCCGCGAAATGATGGCGCCCGGCGTGCAGGTCGAGCTCGAGGAACGAGGCCAGAAGCGCGTGTTCAGCTCGCGCGAGGAAGCCCGCGATTTCGTGCTGGGGCGACCGATCGGGATGGTGATCAAGGCCGATGGGCTCGCCGCCGGCAAGGGGGTCTATGTCTGCGACAACCTGAGACAGGCCCTTGAGGCCATTGATCAGATCATGTTCCGCCGCATCTATGGTCAGGCCGGCGATCGCGTCTTGATCGAGGAACGGCTCGACGGCCGCGAGGTCAGCATGCTCGCCATCACCGACGGGCGAACCATCATCCCGCTCGAGACCTGCCAGGACCACAAACGCGCGTTCGACCACGACGAGGGTCCCAATACCGGTGGAATGGGGGTGTTTTCACCCTCGTCCATCATCACGTCCGACCTCATGGAGCAGGTCGAGCGAGAGGTTCTGGTTCCCACGATCCACGCCCTCAAACGCGCTCGGCGGCCGTTTCGCGGCCTGCTCTATGTTGGGCTCATGCTGACCAATCAAGGGCCCAAGGTTCTCGAGTTCAACGCCCGGTTTGGCGACCCTGAAACCCAGGCGCTCGTGGTGCGGCTCAAGTCGGATCTGCTCGATTTGCTCGAGGCGACCGCGGATGAACGGCTTTCGAACATCGAGGTCGAGTGGGACTCTCGTCCCGCCGTGACCGTCGTGATGGCGGCCGCTGGATACCCAGGCGCCTACGAGCGTGACCGCCCGATCCTCAACATCGACGCCGCCGAGCGAATTCCGGGGGTCAAGGTCTTCCACGCCGGGACGACCCTCCGGGGCGAATCCAACCGACCGCGCGAGGCACGAATCGTCACCGACGGCGGCCGAGTCCTGAACGTGACCGCGATCGGCGACACGATCGAGCAAGCCCAGGCCCGAGCCTACGAGGCCGCCGCGACCATTAGCTTTGAGGGTGCCTGGTATCGCCGCGATATCGGAACCCCCCCACGCGACAAGCACCGGCCCTCATCGCCTTGAAATCGACCCCGCCCGACGGCCGCGACACGATCGCCCCCCTCGCCCCCGGGACCGCTATTTCTTGGGTGCCTGGGGGTTCCTGGCGTTCACGGGAAAGCGGTCGATCTTGAACAGCCCCTTGAGCGCGTTCTGGCCCGTATGGTAGGTCGTCGGAGCCTTGAACGGCTGATAGGGGACATTCGGCGGCACGACCGGGCCGTGGAACACATGGACCGTCCTGGCGAAAAAGGCCTTGTTGATCGGGACCGAGGTATCGATCAGTCCGTTGGTGGAATTGTTGATCGCCCCCTCGACCCGGGCGTTGATCACGCCGCGAGGCAAGACCAGGTTGCTGGGCGCTCCAAAGGGAAAGGTGTTCCCGCTCGACTGCTGGAAGACGCCCGATTTATCGACGCTCGACGGCGTCAGGCCCGAGGGATTCGGGTCGACCGAGGCCGAGAACAACGAGTTGGTCACGCTCCCGGCGATCTTGACGTTCAGGAACCCGGCGTTCTGGGCATAAGGCTCGAGCAACTGGCTGTTGGGATCAATGACATGGTTGGTGATGGTTGGGGGCGGATCGCCATTGAAGACCCCTGATCCACTGCTGAAGGCGCTCTGCGGGGGCAGGTTCGCGGCCGCGAAGAGGCTCGAATACGTGCCCACCGAGACGTTGGTGTTGGTGACGTCGCCGCCGATCAGCATGTTGCCAATCGAACGGCTGACGGTCACGGTGGAATTGGTGGCGTCGCGATTGGCGCGTAACGACGAAATCGCCAGGCTACTGATGGTCACATTGTCCATCCCCAGACCAAACTGGATGTTTCGCGAACCCGAGGGTGCCACCAACAGCACGTTATTGGTCTGACCGCCGATGTAGAAATTCGAGATCTTGGCGTCGAGCTCCCCCTGGGCCGCCGCGACCGAGAGCGGGCTCTCGGTCATGAACGTCGTGAAATTGGTCGCGCTGCCCCCCACCCGAACATCCCCAATCTGCCCGGTCGCCACCCCTCCCTGCGAAATCACGAACGTCCCGCCAGGCGACGTTCCTCCCGTCGGCGTTAGGCTAGCGAATTGGGATGGGGCCAGATTGGCGTTGCCGTCGATCTCGTTGGCCTGGAACAGGTTCAGGCGGCCAGTGACCAGGAACGTCGCGTAGTCCTGAAACGGTGGGGTGGTCGTCGACGTGGCTGCCTGCGCGTCCGTGATCACCTTGTTCACGATGATGCTCGTACCCGTGATGATCGGCAGACCCAGGTTGATCTGGAATTCGTTGTTCTGCCCAGTCTGGTTGAGCGGAGTCCCCCCCGCCGGCGTGTAGTCCGCGTTCACTCCGCCAAACCGCAGCGTGATCACGCCCCCAGGAATGTAAATCTCTCCAGCCGATTGCGCGGTCGTGTGGATCTGCGAGGACGTGCTCGGCTTCGACGTGCTCGTATGCCCCATCCAAAAATTCGGCATGTCGATCGCCAGAATGCCGTTCTGGACCGTGTGATTGAAACTCACATTCTGCTGATCAATGCCCTGAAGCTCCCCCGTCGGGGTCACGATCAGGTTCTGAAAATAGACCTGGCTCGCGCCATTGGCACCCGGCGTGACCGTCCCCACCAACCGCGTCTCCGTCGAGATCGCCCCACCAACCGTGATCGTATTGATCAAATCCGGCGTCGTGGAATTGGCCTTGGTGAAGGCCGTTCCATTTTGGTCGACCACGTTCAACGTCCCAGGCCCATACAGGCGCAGCTTCCAATGAGCTCCCGAAGGATCGGTGCCGGAAACCTGGGCCGTCGGAGTCCCATAAATCGAGGAGAGGAGCCGCCTCTCCTCGAGACGATCCGTCTCCGGACGCAAGGCTCGACTCGGCGCCATCGGCTTCCGCTTCAACATGGATCCAGCTCCCCTTGCCCTCGCGGCGGTGCCATTCCCGGGCCCTGATGTCTGGCTGAAACCCCAAGCAAGACATGAGCTTGGGTCGACCAGACTCACGCGACGATCAGCACTCGCCCAGGTCCGTTCCCAGACAGGACTTGAACGCAATCATGGATATGTGAGACGATCCTGCACGGTGGCCTGTCTCGGGACAATCCACCTGCTCTCTTTCTACATCGGCGAGATGTCCGCTCGACTTCAGCAAATTCGTTAGAATCTGTGTAACCCGAGCGATCGGGATTATCCGAAGAGTCCGCCGTGAGTCCATAACGGATTCTGGCGCGGTTGGTTGAGGACGGTAGGAGGCTGTCGAGTCAGGTCGGTCGACCCCGGGTTTTGGCCTGGAGCGGATTCCGCTCCAGAGCAACCCAGGGGGGTCGAGAGGGATCGATTCTCAATGGCGAAGCGTGCATCCTCGAAGCGTCCTCCCGCGGTCCATGTGACCCTGCAAAGAGCCGCTCGACTTCATCGGTTGGTGGCCTTCCTGGCCACCGCCCCTAACGGACGAACCGCCGTGCTCGCCGAGCTGCGGATCGGCCTTCGCACCTTTTATCGCGAGCTTGAGCTGCTCAAGAAGCGTGGAATCAAGGTGCGATTCATCAAGAAGCTCTATCACCTGATCGGAACCCGCGACGACGCCCTGGGCCGCCTCCCCGTTCCCGACCCCGAGCTCAGTTTCGCCGAAATGGCCGAGCTCGCAAGATGTCCCTGCCCCGCTGGGCTCCGCCTGGCCGAGCTGCTCGCCGCCGTCGTCACGCCCCCGCCCGTGCCCAGGAAACGGGCCACGCGCGGCCGCTCCACGCCCAGAAAACCGCGCGGCGACTCTCAATAAGCGAGAAACCCAACCAGAGCCGATGGCCCAACCACGCCTCCGGCTCTCGCACCCTGGGAGCGCGGGCGTCGCGCCCGCTCGTCTTCCTGCGGGCGGGACGCCCGCGCTCCCAGGGCAGGCCGGTCGAACGTCGCTGTCACCCTGGGAGCGCGGGCGTCGCGCCCGCTCGTCTTCCTGCGGGCGGGACGCCCGCGCTCCCAGGCCAGGCCGGTCGAACGTCGCTGTCACCCTGGGAGCGCGGGCGTCCCGCCCGCTCGTCCTCATGCGGGCGAGACGCCCGCGCTGCCAGGGCAGTCAAACACGGCCTTCCCAGGCCGGTCGAACGTCTCTCGAAACCTGGGAGCGCGGGCGTCGCGCACCTTGTCACGCCCAACCCCCCGCGACGCGGCCCCGAGCGCCGCCGTCACGGCTTGGGATCGTCGCGGTACGGCTTCTTCTCTTGATAAAGCTTGAGCCGCGTCCGGTAGTCTTCCTTTTCCTTCGCGTCCGTCTGAAGTTCGATGGCCTTGGTCTGCATCTCGACCGCCTTGGCGAAGTCGCCGGCCTCGGCATAGGACGCGGCCAGGGTGCCGACAAGGTACGGCTCTCTCCCGTCCGACATCTCGCACGCCTTCGTGGCCGACTCGACCGCCTTCTTGCCGTCCCGATACTTCGCATCAGGACAGGTCGCCCAGAGCCAGGCGCGGCTGTTGTAGGGCAACGCATCCTTCGGATCAATCCGAATCGCCTCGTTGTAATCGGCGATCGCCTTGTCGTACTCCTTCTTGTCGCTCCAGGCGTTGCCGCGATTGTTGTAGGGCAACGCATCCTTCGGATCAATCCGAATCGCCTCGTTGTAA